>CAYPMU010000012.1:0-12703 GCA_964411975.1 uncultured Gammaproteobacteria bacterium
GATGTAACCGACGATACCGCACATATATTGACGACCATGATTGATGAACTCATTATAGCCGGCTGCCGGCCGGGGTAAACCCCCGGTGCGGCGGCCTGAGCTGTTTTGTCAAACCTGATGGTTCAACTCTCGACTTTAGTGATTTTATTGGCTAGAGGTAATTTTAGCTTAACACCGCTAAAAACCGCCGAAAACCGCCAGTTTACAGTCAATTATAAGCTGGGGACAGGTCGGGTGGCCAAACTAACCCAACCTTGTTATAATGCCCCTAGCTCGGATACGCTCCTTTTTTAAGCAAAAATTGGGCAAAAAAGACCTTTGTTAGCGAGACCAACAAGGAGCACATGCGCATCGGCATTGACGCGCGTTTCTACGGTTCGATCGGCAAGGGCCTGGGCCGATACGTCAGCGAATTGATCGCTCAACTCGAGCAGCTGGACCAGGAGAACGAGTATTTCATTTTCCTTCGCCGCGCCAACTGGGACGAATACGCGCCAAAAAATCCACGTTTCACCAGGGTTCTGGCCGAATTCCACTGGTACGGCTTGAGCGAACAGGTCGGCTACCCGCTGTGGCTACGCCGCTTCCGGCTCGACCTGATGCATTTCGCGCATTTCAACGTCCCGATCTTCTACCGCCGACCTTTCGTGGTGACCGTCCATGACCTGATCCTGCTCAGCCATCCGACGCCGCGGGCCACGACGCTGGGCCCGCTCCTGTACCGGCTCAAATACCTGTTGTACCGCCTGGTCATCCGGCACGCCCTGAAAAAGGCCCGGGCCATCCTGACCGTTTCCGAGTATTCCAAAAATGAGATCAACAGGAATTTTCCTTTCACCGCGAAAAAAGAGATCGTCGTGACCCACGAGGCCTGCGGTTCGAACTTCCTGAGGTCGGCCGCCGCGTCCGGCGGACAGTCCCTGCCCGAAGAGATCGTCGGCAAGCCGTTCATTCTCTACGTGGGCAACGCCTACCCCCACAAGAACCTGGAGAAACTGATCGAGGCCTTCGCCGTTTTCCGCCGGAACCATCCCGAACACCGCCTGGTACTGGTCGGCGGCAAGGATTACTTCTACGACCGCCTGCAGCTCGAGGCGCGGCGGCAGAACCGGTCCGATAACGTGATCTTCTTCGGCCAGGCCGAGGACCGCGACCTGGCGGCCCTCTACGACGCGGCGTCATTCTACGTCTTCCCTTCGCTGTGCGAAGGCTTCGGCCTGCCGCCGCTCGAGGCCATGTGCCGCGGACTGGCCGTCGCCTCGTCGAACGCCACCTGCCTGCCCGAGGTCCTGGGAAACGCCGCTTACTACTTCGACCCGAGGGAAGCCGGCAAGATCGCCCAAGCCATGGAACGGATGGCCGCCGACGCGGTATTGCGCCAGGAACTGGTCGCCAAAGGCAAAGCCTGGTCGAGCCGTTACGACTGGGGAAAATGCGCCCGGCAGACCCTTGAGGCGTACGGCAGAGCGCTGCGAAAATAAGCTCAAAACAAGGCCATGAACCGACGCCAAAACAAACCAGCGACCGAACTCCAGCCGGCCGGGGCCCGGGCTCCGAACATTTTTGTGGCTGTGCGCAACCTGCCGAAAACGCTGGCCAGACGGTCGGACGCGTCGCCGCATCTCTTGAACATCAGGGATTCGCTCGGCCCGCGACCCGGCGCCGTTCCGAGCCGGGAGCAACCGCGCCGGCCGCGCTGGAAGTGGCTGCAGAAGATCGATGAACGCGTCCATCTCCACGACCTGCGGATGCGGACGCTGTCCATCCGGCCGCGCGGCTGGAGGGATTTCCCGCCGCCGTCAGCCAGGACGGTGCCGCACGCTTTCGGCATCACGCTGGTGAAATTCTTCCGCGAACATCCCCTGGCGGAACTGACCGTGTTCGCGCTCGTCCATCTGCTGGCCCTGATCATCTACAAGACGCTGCTCCGGCCTTTCCGCGCCGGCGGCAAAAAAGCGGCTGCTCCGGCCGCGGAAAAACGGGTCCCGATCGCGGCGCTCCTGCCGGCCATACCGCTGCTGGCGGCCGTGCCGGTCATATCCGAAAAGAAGGGGCCGACGCCGCCGCGATCCCGGCCGCTGTTCAAGAGCGCTTTCAGCTGGCGGTCCCGGACCGCATCTTTCGCGCTGCTGGGCCTGGCTTTCGTGTTGCCCGTGGCCGGATACAGCGCCTACACCGGCCTCAACCAGGACAAAAGGATGATCACCGAACGCGGCATCCAGGGCGTCAACTCACTGCTGACCGCCGGCAATGCCATCAAGGACCGGCAGTTCGAGGCCGCCGGCGCGTCCTTCAACCAGGCTTTCCGCGACTTCACCGACGCCCAGGCCCAGATGGGTTCCCTGGCGAACCTGACCACGTCCGCCGCCGCCTCCCTCCCCTTCAAGAACCGCCTCTCGTCGGCCCGCAACCTGCTGGTGGCCGGACGGGAGATCGCCGTCGGCGGCGCCGACCTTTCCAACGGCTTGGCGGCTTTGGATTGCGCCCTGGACCCGGCCGCGAAAATCGCCTCGCTCCGTTCCTACATCGCGTCCTCGCTGCCGCACCTGGAACGGGCGGCCGCTTCCCTGGCCCAGGCTACGCCCGAGGCCCTGCCGGAAAAATACCGCGCCGACCTGGCCGCGGCCCAGGCCCGAATGCCGGAGATGGTCAGCGGCATCAAACGGGGCCTGGCCGCGACCGAACTGCTCCAGGCCATCATGGGCGTGGACAGCGCCAAGCGCTTCCTGGTGATCTTCCAGAACAATGCCGAGCTGCGGCCGACCGGAGGTTTCATCGGAAGTTTCGCGCTGGTCGACATCGACCGCGGCCGGGTCAAGAAGGTGGAGATACCCGGCGGCGGCTCCTACGACCTCAAAGGCGGCCTGCGGGTCAGGCTGGCCTCGCCGCGCCCGCTGCACCTGATCAATCCCAACTGGGAATTCCAGGACGCCAACTGGTTCGCCGATTTCCCGACCTCGGCCAAAAAAGCCGCCTGGTTCTACGAGAAGAGCGGCGGACCGACGACCGACGGCGTGATCGCCGTCAACGCCAGCTTTCTGGAGAAGGTTTTAGAGCTGACCGGACCGGTATCCATGCCGGAGTACGGCAAGACCATCGACGCCCAGAACTTCTATTTCGAGACGCAAAAAGCCGTGGAGATCGAATACGACAGGACCCAGAACCAGCCGAAGAAATTCATCGCCGACTTGGCCCCGAAGATACTGGAACGCATCCTGGCCGCCGACCAGGAGACCTCGATGAAACTGCTGGGGACGCTGGACCAGTCCCTGGCCCGAAAAGAGCTGCAATTCTGGTTCCGCGATGAGATCACCCAGACCAAGGCGTCCTCCTTGGGATGGACCGGCGAAGTCAAAAGCGCCGAAGGCGACTACCTCTATGTGGTGCACACCAACATCGCCGGACAGAAGACCGACCTGGTCATGAAGGATGACATCGACCATTCCGTCAAAATATTGCCGGACGGGACCGGCATCGTCACCCTGACCGTCAAGCGCTCCCATACCGGAGCCAAGAACGCGCTGTTCAGCGGCGTCCGCAACGTCGATTACCTGCGCGTTTACGTGCCGTACGGCAGCACCTTGGTCGAAGCCGGCGGCTTCGACGCTCCCGACCCCAAACTTTTCAAGCTGACCGAGGACGGACGCGGCGACGACCCGGACGTCGTGGAAACGGAAAAGAACATGGTCATCGACCGGGCCTCCGGCATGCGGATCACCACCGAGTCCGGCAAGACCGTTTTCGGCAACTGGGTCCAGACCGATCCCGGACAGACCAGCGTCCTGACCATGGTCTATAAGCTGCCGCCGGGAACGATCAGGCACAAGAAGCTGGGTTCCGACCAGGTCGCGGCCCTGTACGACCGCATGGCCGGACGGGGCGACAGGCAGGGGCTGTCCTATTCGCTTTTGCTGCAGAAGCAATCCGGGGCCAATCCGGCCAATTTCACTTCGCATATCGACTTCCCCCGCGGCTACCGCGTCGTCTGGCAGGCGCCGGAACGCCAGGCGGATGAACGGGGCCGCCTCAGCCACGCCAGCATCCTGGAAGAGGACGTACTGTTCGGAGCCGTGGCTCAGACTAACTAGGAACGACCCAGCTATGGCCAGAAAAAAAGACAAGATGTCCGGCGGCCTTGCCGCGCCGCCCCTATCCGCCGGAACTTCCCCCGCCGCCAATGCCGCGGGGCATAAGACGACCGGCACGCCGCCGGCCGAACCGCCGAAAAACGATCCCCGGCCGCCGGCGCCGGCAGAGCCGCCATCCGGCCGTCCCGACCCGGACCAGATCCCGCCGGCCGTGGCCGACGAGATGAGCCGCGGCCTGCGTTCCATCTACGATACGCCCGGCCAGGAGCAGCGCGACATGACCAAGCTCGACCAGGCCCGCGGTTCGCTGGCCAAGAAGATCCTCATCGGTTCGGTCATCTTTTTCGCCTTCCTGGCCGCCGTGTCCTGGGCCGGCTTTTTCTTCTTTTCGCCGTCCGACGAGAAATTCAGCGGCGAGGGCGTCGAAGTCGCCATCGACGGGCCGGCGCAACTCAAGAGCGGCGATCTCGTGACCTATCAGGTGACCTATCGGAACAACGAGAACGTGCCTCTGGGCACGGCCTCGCTGCAGCTCCGGCTCCCCAAGGAACTGGCCATCCTCTCCCTGGACCCGGCGCCCATCGAAGACATCCAGAATTCCTGGAAGATCGGCTCGATCGCTCCCGGCAACGGGGGCACCCTGACCCTGCGGGGCGTAGTGCTGGCGCCGATCGGCAAACAGCTCGACCTGCAAGCCATCCTCACTTACCGCCCGGCTGACTTCAATTCCGAATTCCAGAAGGTCTCGACCCGGACGGTGGGCGTGTCCGATTCGGTCCTGGACCTGACCGTGTCCGGACCGGCCAAGGCCATGCCCGGCGACAAGATCGAACTCGATCTCAGCTACATCAACACTTCGGACAATGAATTCCAGAAAGTCAGGCTGAAAGCGGCCTTCCCGGCGAATTTCATACCGGAGAGCTCCGATCCGGCGCCCAGCCCGAACGACAATTCGGAATGGCTCATCGATGCCGTGGCCCCGAACACGCAGGGCCATGTCAAGGTCGTCGGGTCTTTCGCTTCGGACGCCAAGGGCCGCATCGAGACCAAGGCCGAGATCGGCTTCGTCGACGCCAATGACGACTTCCAGCTCCAGAAAGAGGCCGTCTTCGCCACCGACGTGGTCGAGGGACAACTGGTCGTGGCGCTGATCCTCAACGGCAAGTCGGGCGACCAGCCGGTCAGCTTCGGCGACACGCTCCATTACGCCGTGACCTACCGCAACACCGGGACGGTCATCCTCGAGGACGTGGCCTTGTCCGTGGCGCTCGAGGCCCAGCCCGACGCCTCACAGTTCGTACAGTGGAATAATCTGCGGGACAAACAAGAGGGCCTGCGCGACATGAACAAGATCACCTGGACCAAAAAACAGGTCACGGCTCTGGGACGCGTCGGACCGGAAGAGGAGGGTACGATCAATTTCGACCTGCCGGCGCTGGCGGCGCCCCTGCTCGACCCCAACGTCCAGGACTACCGGCTGTCCTCCTGGGTGGAAGCCGTCATCGGCAAGATCGACGGCGAGCCGGTCAACCGCAAGACGCAAACGCCGCCGTTCGCCGCCGTCTTCCTGAGCGACGCCAAGCTGGCGGCCGAGGCGCATTATTTCAACACTGACGGCATCCCGGTGGGCTCCGGCCCCCTGCCGCCTGTCGTCGGCCAGGCCACCACCTACCGCGTCAGCTGGCAGCTGACCAACGCGCTGCACGACCTCAGCGACCTGAAACTGTCGGCCCGGCTGCCGGAGAACGTCGTCTGGAACGGCAGATCTAATGTCGACGCCGGCGACCTGAAATTCGACGCCGCCCACGAAAAGATCATCTGGACGCTGAACTGGCTGCCGACCTCGATCAAGGACCTGAGGATCGATTTCGACGTCGCCATCACGCCGACCGGGGACCAGGCCGGCAAAGTACCGACGCTGATCGATGCCTCCATCCTGGAAGCCATGGACAAGGTCACCGGCGCGCCGCTGATCCTGTCCAAGCCGCCGCTGACCCCCGAGCCGGAGAACGACAGCCTGGCCGGCGGCAAAGGGAGGGTATTGGGGCAATAGGTCACCGGATTTGGAGCGTGACATTATTTACGGCACGCGCGCGCCTCCAGCGAGGCGCGTTTTCGTTTTCCCGGGACCGGCGGCTCGGGAAAAGCGGCTTCTTGACCGACTGAAACATTGCTGCTAGGTTAAGCGCTGTTCTTTTCCAAAGGAGGCACCGATGTTCAGCATCGTCATAACGGTCATCGTCCTGGCAGCGCTGACTCTGGCATCCATCGCCGCCGTTCGCCGCTTCCGCGGCAACGTCCGCGACCGGGAGGCCGGGACCGAAGGCGGCCTGCCGGCGGCGACATCCGAGTTCGGCGTCCGCGCCCTCTCGGACCAGGTCGTCCGTTACGGCTGCGGCCACGACGGGCCAGCCGATTTCATCGGGATATTTTTCGGTCAAGAGATGCGGCCGACGGGGGCCGCTCTCAAGAACCGGGAAAAATGCCCGGATTGCGTCATCGCGCCGCTGCGCGAAAGGGTCATCCACTGCGCGCTGTGCGGCTTGGCCATCCTCCCCGGAGAGCCGGTCGCGTTGTACGCCGGACCTAAGAGCGCCTTCCGCAAGGAGCCGGGCTGGGTCGTTAAGCATGACGGCCAGGCCGTCGGCTGTCTGCGCTGGGACTGCTGCCCCTCCGGCGGCTTCTTCGCCGGGCATTGGGACGGCAGCCGGGTCGTCTCGGCCTTCGCCGGCGGCAACTGCGCCGCGGCCGAAGCCATGCGGACCGGCCAAGCGGTCGTCTGCGGCGACACGGGCGATCCGGACAGCATCAAGCGGATCGATCTCGGACCGGACCGGAAGCCGGACAACGACTGAACCGCCAACGGGCCCGCCGGCCCGTTTTTTTATTGACGGCCGAAACGGCGGCCCGGTCCTGCCGGCCGCGCGTGACCGGACCGCCGGCGGCTGAGTAACTCGTAACTGCGATCTTTCATCACCAGGAGGCCTGAAAATGTCCGTCAACCAAGGCACGGGGCGTCTTTCCGAATTCCGCTACCTTATCCAGGGCTGGGACAACGGCGACGACCGTTTCGCCGAGATCGTCGAATGCGGCGTCAGCCTCCTGCCCGACGGCCGGCGCGTCCTGGCCGACGAATTCCAGGTCGCGGACAGCACCGTCGGACTCTGGAGCGGCGGCGTCGCCCGACCGCACCCGCGGCTCAAACAGCTCATCGTCGGCTTTCTACGACAGAAACTCCTCAGCGGCGACTGACCGCTCCGCACCGCCTTTACGGGCGGTTTTCTTTATGTGATCGTGCACCGCTGTCAGCGGTACGTAAAAACCGCAGACGAGCTGCGGTTTTTACGTGGTGCGCCCGCCAAGAATCGAACTTGGATCCCAAGCTTCGGAGGCTCGTATACTATCCGTTGTACTACGGGCGCATGTGTGGCGCGACGGGCGTTCCCGGCCGTGCTTTTTTAAACGTTCCTGAACCGCTTGGCGAACCGGTATAAAGTATACCAAATCGGGTCGATTGACAACTCCCAGGCTCCAAGATAGCTCTCGCGCCGTCCGCCGAAACCTTTTTTGAACCTGGTGATCCCCGCCCAGGGATGCTCGGGGCTGTCGTCCGGGGCGATGCCCCAAAAATCGTATTTGGCGAAGCCGCGTTCTTTGGCCCCGTTCATCATCCGCCAGTGCAGCAGCTGCGGCCCCATGACGCTGCGCCGGGACGCGGCCGAGGCCCCGTGCAGGTAGGTCACGGTGTCGCCGTACTCGGCCGTGACGCAAGCCGCGACCGGCTCCTCTCCCAGGCAGGCGAAAGACAGCCGGGTCCGCAGCCCGCCGCCTTTTTTTAGCGACAGCACGTCGAGCATCTTTTCGTAGTAATCGCGCCGGTGGGTGTGGAAACGGTCGCGGACAGCCGTCTCGTCGAGCAGCTTCCAGAAACTGTCGAGGTCCTGCCGCAGCCGGTGGGCGTTCTCATAATGCGCCTCGCGGACCGTGACGCCGCGCTTCTCGGCCACGCGGATGTTATAGCGGGTCTTGGGGTGCATGGCCGCGAGCAATTCCGTATCGCTCCGGTCCAGATCGACGATCAGCGTGTCGGCTGGCTGGACCGAACGCACGTAACGGAAACCATAACGCTCAAGGTCGGCCGAACCGACCAGGTCGCCGGTCTGGAGATACGGGAATTCGATCCTGGCGAAAACGCAATTCAGCTGATCCAGGGTGCTCCGCAAAGCGCCGATGAAGGCTTCGAAATGCGCTTCCCGGTCGGCGCCGGGGCCGCCGCCGATGACCGGACCGCGCGGGATGTAGGCGTAACGCGCGCCGAACGGAAGTTCATGGACGACCAACAGGAACTGGACCAGCGTGTGCCCATGCTCTGCGGCCGAGCCTTCCTGGGAGGGCGCGTCGATCCGAAAACGATAGGTCTGTCGTCCGGCGGCCTCCTGGAATTCCGACCAGCCCCAGGACTGCAAAAAACAGCCGCCGCGCTGCTGCACGAAAGCGTCCCACAATTCTTCGTTCCTGGCTACGTGGGTGGTCAGCATAAAAGTTGGGAAGCGAGGGGGGGGGCCGGGAAGCGCTGAAGCAATGGCGTTATCACGTCAGAACTTCAGTGCTCCCGCGCTCCGGTGCTTCGGACTTCATTTCTTGCCCCGGCCAAGTTCACGCAAGGCTTCCTTGAGGCGGGTTTCGACGGTCTTGGGGTCGTCGCCGACGCGCCGCAGGGCTTCGCGGGCCTGGTCGCGGCTGTACCCGAGATTGACCAGGGCGGCGACGACTTCGTCGCTCTCGCCGCCGGCGGCGCCGGGTTCCACCAGCTTGCCCTTGAGTTCCAGGACGATCTTCTGGGCCGTTTTCTTGCCGACCCGGGGCACGCGCGACAGCATGTCCACGTCGCCGCGGTCGATGAGCTTCTCGATCTCCCGGACCGAACCCAGGTCGAGGATGTGCAGGGCCATTTTCGGACCGACGCCGGAAATGCCGACGATCTGCTGGAACAGGGCCAGTTCGGCCTGACCGGAAAAACCGTAAAGATCGCGCGCGTCCTCGCGCAGGTGTTCGTGGACCCACATGCTGGCGGCGGCGCCGGCCTTGAGCCGGCTGAGCGCCGCGCCGTTCATGAACACCTGGTAGCCCACGCCGCCCGTCTCGACCACGACGAAATCGGCTCCTTTGTGCGTGACTTTGCCGGCGATGGTGATGATCATAACGGAGTTGGGAAGCGTTGGAGTGCGGAAGCGCTGAAGCCTGATCGTATCTTTGATGCTCCCGTTCTACGGAACTCCAGTTCTTCAGTACCTCTGCTCTTTTGAGCCCTTGATCTTTATCACTTCGTATCTTCCTTGGCTCCAGCGTATCAGACTTTATCGATACCCAGCCATATCTTCTGGCCGTCGGAGTCGATCTCCTTGCTGTTGGCCTCGCCGCCGCGGCCGCTCTCCAGCCGTTCGGCCAGCACGTCCTGTTTCAGCCTGTCGCCGGCCTCGGCCAGCACCTCTTTCCAGAACGAACTCTCCGTGTCGTGGAAAAGGACGATCTGGTCCTTGACCGTGAGCTCCGCCTGCTTGCGCAGGTCGTTGATGTTGCGGACCAGTTCGCGCACCGCGCCCTTGCGCTTCAGTTCCGGGGTTAGGACCGTGTCGAGTTCGACGCCGGAATCTTTCGCCTCGGAGACCAGCCGGAAATCCACGGCTTCGACGTTCAATTCCTCGGCCACGATCTCCTTCATCCAGGGCTCGAAATCCTGCATCGCGGCGACCGTGGCCTTGGCCAGCACCTGGCGGACCGGCAGGCCGGCCGAAGCGCGTTTCTCCAGTCCGGCGGAAGCGGCCTGACGCACAAACCCCATCTTGGCCAGCAGGCCGGGATCATCATAATTCAGGTCAGTGAGCTCGTCGTCGGGCCACTCGTCCAGATGGACCGAATCCAGGCCGCCGCCGACCTGGGCGTAGAGCGCCTCGGCCAGGAACGGCGTGAACGGCGCCATGACCTTGGCCAGGTTGGCCAGGACGTAGCCCAGGGTCTGCACCGCCTCCCGCTTCTCCGAAGCCGTGCCGGTCTTGAAGCGGTCGCGGCTGCGGCGCAGGTACCAGGTGGAGAGTTCGTTGATGAACTCGCCGATCTCCCGTCCGGAATCGACGACGCTGTAGGCGTTGAGCTTGGCAGTGGTGTTCTTGATGAGCGCGGCCAGGCGGGCCAGTATCCAGCGGTCCAGCATGCTCTGCGGCTGGCGCGGCGGCTCGGCCGGGGCCTTGGCGCCCTCGCCGGCGTACATCCGGTAGAAGGTGAGCACATTCCAGAGGATGAGGAAGACCTTCTTGGTCACCTCGTCGAGCTGCTTCTCGTCGAACAGCTTCGGCTCGCCCGGCTGGTTGACAGTGAAGAAATAATAGCGGATGGCGTCGGCGCCGTACTTATCGATCATCAGCCACGGGTCGACGACGTTGCCCTTCGACTTGGACATCTTCTGCCCCTTGGCGTCGAGCACGTGGCCGAGGCAGATGACGTTGCGGAACGGCGGCGTCTCGCGGCCCATCAGCGTGGACACGGCCAGCAGGGTGTAGAACCAGCCGCGGGTCTGGTCGATGGCCTCGGAAATGTAGTCGGCCGGAAAATTGGCCGGCGCGGCCCCGGCCTTGCCGTCGATCCGCCCCTGGTTCTCGAATGGATAGTGCCACTGGGC
Source organism: uncultured Gammaproteobacteria bacterium (assembly GCA_964411975.1). Taxonomy (GTDB): domain Bacteria; phylum Patescibacteriota; class Patescibacteriia; order SG8-24; family SG8-24; genus CAYPMU01. The sequence continues at coordinate 10,765 of CAYPMU010000012.1, forward strand.
GAAAGGCATGGCGCCGGAATCGAACCAGCAGTCGATGACGTCAGTGACGCGCTTCATGTCGCCGCCGCAGTCCGGACAGCGCAGCAGGACCTCGTCGATGAACGGCCGGTGCAGGTCGACCGCCCCCATCTCGTCGCGCGGCAGATTTTCCACGGTCAGTTCGCGGTATTCGCCGACGCCATTGTACGGGGCGGTCATGGCCGCTTCGTCGGACGCGCCGGCCAGGCCGGTCTCCAGGAGCCACAGCGGGTCGCCGTGGCTGACGATCAGGATCCGCTTGCCGGCGTATTTCTGCTCCAATTCCTTGATGAAGCCGACCATGCGGCGGCGGGCGTCGTAAAGGCTTTCCCCGCTGGCCGCCGGCTTGGCAAAACGCTCCATCTTATCGCTGAAGGAAGCGTGATAATCCGCCACCGACCTCCCGTTGAGATCACCCAGATCCAACTCGCGCAGCCGCGGGTCATGAACGACCTCCCGCCCCAGTTCCTTGGCCAGGATCTCGGCCGTCTCCCTGGTGCGCAGCAGGTCCGAAGAGAAAAGCAGGTCGACGCCGCCGGCGGCTTTCAGTTTGGCGGCCGAGGCCAGCGTCTGCTCCCGACCCTTGGAGGTCAGATGCCAGTCGTTCTTCTCCGGCCAGGAACTGACGACTTCGGCGACGTTGTTCTCCGCCTCCCCGTGCCTCTGTAAAAAATACCGATTGCGCGGGCGCGCCAGGCTCTTGAGTTCGTCCATGCCGCCGGCCACGACCTTGCGGCCGCAGCCGCACTGCCAGATCGGCAGCGGCGTGCCCCAATAACGTTCGCGGGACAGCGCCCAGTCCTTGACCTCGCGCAGCCATTCGCCGAACCGGCCGTCGCGGATATGCTCCGGGACCCAGTTGATGTTCTGGTTGTGCTTCTGCAGATCGTCGCGCAGCTTGGACATCTGGATGTACCAGGAGCTCTTGGCGAAATACAGGAGCGGCGTGCCGCAGCGCCAGCAGAAAGGATAGGAATGGCGGTAAGTCTCGCTCTTGTAGAGCAGTCCCCGCCCGGCCAAGTCGGCCTTGACGTCGTCGTCGGCCTTCTTGATGAACTTGCCCTTGCCCGGAACCGCGGCGGTCACCGTTCCGGTGGCATCCACGGTCGTCAGCACCGGCAGTTTGGCCGCCTCGCCGAGACGGGCGTCGTCCTCGCCGAAAGCCGGCGCGATGTGGACGATGCCGGTGCCGTCGGCGGTCGAGACGAAGTCCGCGGCGTAAGCCTTGTAGGCGTTACCCAGGCGTTCGGCGTTCAGGCCGGAAGCGTAATCGCCGATGACCTTGTACAAGGGTTCATAGGCCGTGCCGACCAGCTGGTCGCCGGTCTTCTCGCCCAGGATCTCATATTCCCCGACCAGCGAAGAAAGCCTTTCTTTGGCCAAAATATAGACCTCGCCGCTCTCCTTCATCTTGACCTCGGCGTAGACCACGCTGGCGCCCAAAGCCAGGGCGACGTTGCCCGGCAGGGTCCAGGGGGTCGTGGTCCAGACCAGGAAATATTTCCTGGACGCGGCATCGATGACGAATTTGACGTAGACCGACTGGTCGTCGATCTCCTTATAACCCTGGGCAAGTTCGTGCGAGGACAGCGAAGTGACGCAGCGCGGACAATGCGGCGTGACGCGGTAGCCCTTATAGAGCAGACCCTTGGCATCGATCTGTTTCAGTATCCACCACAAAGATTCGATGTACTCGTTCTTGTACGTGATGTAGGGGTCGTCCAGGTCGACCCAAAAGGCGGTGCGGCGGGTCATCTTCTCCCACAGGTCGAGATACGTCCAGACGCTCTGCCTGCAGCCGGCATTGAACTTGGCGATGCCGTAGGCCTCGATGTCCTGCTTTTTGGTGAAGCCGAGCTGTTTTTCCACCTCGAGTTCGACGGGCAGGCCGTGGCAGTCCCACCCGGCAATCCATGGCGTC
>CAYPMU010000013.1:0-12657 GCA_964411975.1 uncultured Gammaproteobacteria bacterium
GGTCGGCCTGCGCGGACCGGTCCAGGCTTGGCCGGTGGACGAACCGCAACTGAAACAGAACGGGCTGGCGACCATGAAGGTCGCCATGCGCAACGGCGACTCCGGAGCGCCGGTGATCTCGCTCGACGGCCGGCTGGTCGGTATCGCCCTGGCTTCGGTCGAAGGCGAGGACCTGACCTACTTCCTGCCGATCGGCGAGATCCTGCCGCTGATCGACCAGGAATTGAAAATTAAAACCGCGAATGAGATGCCGGAGGGCGACGATACCGCCCGGTAAAACTCTCCGAAACCGCCGAGTGCCTCTACTCGACGGTTTTTTCATGCCGCAAGAAATCTTGTCATGAGGCGGCTATCCTGCTATCATTTTTAATCATCATCCATTAATTCAGTACGAGTATGAAGAACTGCAAACGTCTGTTAATCACTTCCGGCATCGGCGCCGCGGCCGCCCTGGCCGGCTTTGCCGCCCTGTTGCCCGCCGTCCCGCCGGTCATGGCCGACAGCAGCCTGCCCGGCCGTTACATCGTCGTGCTGCGCGACGACGTCGCCGACGCCGGCGCCGCGGCTGATGAACTGGCGGCGGCCAACGGACTCGGCCTGGAGCAGAAATATTCCCACGCCCTTAAAGGCTTCGCCGCCGCCGTTCCAGCGGGCAAACTCAAAGCCCTGAAGAACGATCCGCGCGTCGCCTTCGTCAGCGAGGACCGCCTGGTGACCGCGGCCGCCAAACCGGCGCCGGCCCAGCCGCCTCAAATGCTGCCGACGGGCGTCGACCGCGTCAATGCCGAAGTCAAAGCCAACCAGGGCGCCGGCGCCCACGTCGCCGTCATCGACACCGGCATCGATCTCTCCCATCCCGACCTCAAAGCCAATATCGCCGGCGGCAAGAACTGCGTCCCGCGGGTCAAGAGCTATACCGATGATAATGGCCACGGCACGCACGTCGCCGGCACCATCGCCGCGCTGGATAATAGCGTGGGCGTGGTCGGCGTGGCCCCCGCGGCGAAGCTCTGGTCGGTCAAGGTACTGGACAAGAGCGGCAGCGGTTCCTGGTCTTCGGTCATCTGCGGCCTCGATTTCGTGACGGCCAACGCTCCGGCCAACGGCGGCCTGATCGCCGCGGCCAATATGAGCCTCTCCGGCGGCGGCGCCAGCGACGATGATTGCGGCAATGCCAATAGCGATGCCCTGCACATGGCCGTCTGCCGCGCCCGCGACGCCGGCGTGACCATCGTCGTGGCCGCCGGCAACAGCGGCATCAACGCGGCGAGCGAAGTCCCCGCGGCTTACGATGACGCGGTCATCACCGTTTCCGCCCTGGCGGATTCCGACGGTCGTCCGGACGGGCTCGGAACGGACACTTCCTACGGCGCCGATGATACTTTCGCCAGCTTCAGCAACTTCGGCGCGCCGGTCGACCTGGCCGCGCCCGGCGTGGCCATCCGCTCGACCTGGAAAGGCGGCGCCTACAATACCATCAGCGGCACCAGCATGGCCGCGCCGCACGTCGCCGGAGCCGCGGCGCTCTATCTGGCCGCCCACCCCGGAGCCGCCTGGACCGAAGTCCGCGACGCGTTATTGCTCTCCGGCGAGGTCTTGGGCAGCGGCCATACCGATCCCTCCGGTCTGCATCCGGAGCCGAGCCTGCTGGCCGACACCCTCTAGACGATAAACCGCAACACCCCCGCCCGGGGGTGTTTTGCGTTATAAAAGGGTTCGTTGACTATCGCTCCGGCCGCTGTTAACGTGGAAAAAAGTTCTTTTTACCGCTTACCGCAGACTGGAGATAGGCCATGGATGACACTTTCCTGAACGCGCTCACGCAGCAGCCGCTTGCGGCTCTGGCCGCCGTCTTTATCGCCGGACTCCTGAGCGTCGCTACGCCCTGCGTGCTGCCGATGGTCTCCATCACCCTCGGGGTGCTGGGGGTCAACCGCGCCGCCTCCCGCGGCCGGGCCGTGCTCATCAGCCTCTGTTACGCCGCCGGCATCATCGTCACCTTCACCGGCCTGGGAGTGTTCTTCGGCCTGAGCGGCGGACTGTTCGGCTCGTACCTCGGCCATCCGGCCGTGGGGATCGCGATCGCCGCGGTCTTCCTGCTGCTGGCGGCCAATGCCTTCGAGCTGTTCTCGCTGGCCCTGCCGCAGCCGTTGCAGCAGCTGTTCTCGCGCGTCGGCGGCTCCGGAGCCCGCGGGGCCCTGCTGGCCGGACTGGTCGCCGGCTTCATCGCCGCTCCCTGCATCGGCCCGGTGCTCCTGGGCATCCTGACCCTGGTGGCCACGACTCAGAACGCCCTGACCGGAGCCGCGCTGCTCGCGACCTATGGTTTGGGCTTCAGCCTGCCCTTCATCGTCGTCGGCGCTTTCGCCCTGCGGCTGCCGGTCAAAGGACGGCTGCTCCTGGCGGTCAAGAGCCTGTTCGGACTGATCCTGATCGCCGGCGCCTTCTGGTACCTGCGCGAAGCGGTGCCGGCGCTGCGCGAACCGCGCGGCCTGGCCATCGGCCTTGTCCTGGTCGTCGCCGGCCTGGCGGTCGGAGCGCTGCACCGCGACTTCGGCGGATCCTGGAAGGAGCGTCTGCTCAAGACCGTCGGTATTTTGTCCGTCGCCGCCGGTTCGGTCCTGCTGATAAATACCGCCGCCTACGCCCCGTCCACGGACGCCTGGTGCGTGGAAGAACCGGGGCGCGAGTGCCTGCCCCGGACCTGCGCGGAAAATGACGTCACCGTCGCCGTCTTCGGCGCCGACTGGTGCCCCTGGTGCAAAAAGCTGGACGGCGTCACGCTCAAGGATCCGCGGGTCATCGCCAAGCTGCGCGGTTTCGGCAAAGTCCACGTGGACACCGATAAGAACCAGGAACTGGCCGGCCAACACGGGATCCAGGGCATCCCGGCCGTGGTCTTCTTCGACCGCAACGGCAAGGAGATCGGCCGTTTCGCCGGCTACGTCGGCCCCGACGCCTTCCTCAAGGTGCTCGACGTCGTCGAGAAGGCGATGGAGTCGATAAAAGCGAAAGACAAATGATCATATCCCGCCGTCCTCGGCGGGATTTTTTTGTCAACGTCCGAAATTTACGAGACCGGCCGGAGGCCGGACGATGAAAATTTCGTGACAGTTGACAACCCCTCGCCGCGTCGTTCACCGACGCATGCAATAAGCAGCGCGGGGAGCCGACTGAGCCGCGTGAAGGAGGCGTTACCGAGAGACCCCGGGTATCGGTCTGGTCAACGCTGACTCCGGACGCGGCGACGGGGTAAGATCCAAAAACCCGGCCGTCGCCGGCCGGGCCGTCATGGCGCCGCACTGCTTCACTTTCCCGAACCCAGATCCTGCCGCGTCTGCTCGATCTGCCTCAGTTCATTCAACTTCTTGGCCACGATCGTCACGTCGATCACCGACCCGACGGGCATCTTGGTGGAATCGATCTCCCCCTTGGTGCCGTACCATTTATCGCCGACGCCGTTGGCATCCAACACCTGCTTGACCATGTCCTTGGCCAGGTTCTCGTCCCCGGCCCGGTCTCCAAGGATGCTGCGGACCATTCCGTCCACGGTGTCGCCTTTTCGCATGATGCGGAAAACCGTCTCCCCGACCTCCTGCGACTCTGGGGCCGGCGGCGGCGCGTCCTCGACCAGTTCGACGGCCGGCCCGGACGGCGGCGGCGTCTCGACCGACGGCCGTTCCAGGCCGACGACGTTAAATAAGGTCGCCAGGCCGACGGCGAAGGAAATGTTGCGGGATGATCTTTTCAGCGCGGCGAAGACCGACTTCCAACGCGACAGCGGTATGGGTTCGGGCCGCTCCGCCGGCGGCGCCCCCCTCTCCTCCCGGGGCAGTAATTCCTCCAATTCAGGCACGGGCAAGCCGAGATAACGGTAGATATCGTGGATGACCTCGACCTTGCCTTGCAGCGTTCCAGCCTCGGCAAAACCGGCTAAAAAAGCCTTGAGATGCTCCTCCTTGGCGTAGGATCCGGGCAACGTCCCTCTGAACTCGGGGTCGGGATTCCGCAATCGCCACTTGCCGGACGCGTCGCGGGAGATGCCCAGCTCAGACAAGACCTGTGCGGACCGCTGTTTGTCGGCTCCCCCCAACAGCGCGCCGACCGACGCTTCCAGGTCCTTGCCTTCCAGTTCGCGCTTCAGACGGCGCACGTCCGGCCGGTCGGCCGCGTCCTCCCTGAGGTATTTCTCCTCCGCTTCGCTTCCCAATCGTTCGCGCAACAACTGCCGCTCTTCGGCGGTCAGTTCAGGCGCCTCGCTTTTATCCGGCGCCTTCTTGATCTCCGCAGCCGCCCTCTCCGAGGCCTCGGCCGCGATCCGCGACGTTTCATTCTCAGACATAGGTGATCCGGTCAATAATGGTTTATGCGAACACGCCGGCTCGCCGTCCAATTTTATCCCGGGCGGCCGGGACAGGCAAATGGCGCGGTGTTGCCCCGCTGCCGCCGTTATGCGAAGATGAAAAAAATAAGAATGACGCCATATGACCCTGTCGCCGGCGGAACAACTGCTTATCGACCTGTTGGATCACCCCTCGGAATCGGGCAACGAAGGCCGGATCGCGGAATTCGTGCTGCGCCGGCTGGCGGCGAATTTCCAGGTTGAAAAAATACCGGTCACCCCGGGACGTTCTTGCGTCCTGGCGACGGCCGGCTCCCCCAAGATCCTCCTGGCCGCGCATCTCGACACCGTCGTCGGCCAGCTGGCGGTCAGCGCCGATGACGAGAACATCTACGGCCGGGGCAGCTGCGACACCAAAGGGTCGGCCGCGGCCATGATCATCGCCGCGGAAAAAGCCGCGGCCGGAGGCGCGACCGGCTTCGGACTGCTGTTCACCATCGGCGAAGAGACGGTATTCGACGGCGCCAAAGCCGCGGCCGCCTGGCTGAAAGACAAGGCCTGGAAACCGGAACTGATCGTCATCGGCGAACCGACCGGCCTGCAAGTGGTCACGGCCCAGAAGGGCATCCTCTCGCTGAAGGTCAGCTGCCGCGGCACTAAGGCGCACTCCAGCCGCGAGGACCGCGATTCGGCCACGCAGAAACTGGTCCGCCTGCTGCATGCGCTCGACAGCCTGGTCCTGCCGGATACGCTCTTCAACATCGGCACCATCGCCGGCGGCGAAGCCGACAATATCGTCGCCGACCGGGCCGCGGCCACGCTGTCCTGGAGGTCGGCTTTGCCCGATCTCCGGCAACGGGTGACGGCAGCCCTGCAGGCGACGGGGATCGCCCACGAACTGGAGGTCAGCGTCGACCTGCCGCCGGTCGCCCGCGCCCAGAAGTGCTTTCCAAAGAACGAGGTCAACTACTATACGGAAATGGTCTTCTTCGAGAACAGCGTCGTCTGCGGTCCGGGCGACATCCTCGACGCCCATTCGGCGGACGAGTCCGTCAGCCGCGAACAGCTGAACGCGGCGGTCGAGCGCTATGGCCGCTTTCTGAGCGAGGCGGCGGGCTGAATGGCCGCGCCGCGTGACCGCCTGGCGACGCCGGGCGGTCTTTTTGTTCCGCAAATGGAAAAGCGCCGGTCGACGGCGCTTGCTGTCCGGAGCATCCGGATCGTCCTAGAGGTCCAGACGGAACTCCAGACCATGGTTCTTGAAACCGAGACGGAGATAAAGATCGTGGACCCTGGTCCGTTCGTGACGGCTGGCGGCCACCAGCTTGTAGCAGCCGCGCTTCCGGGCCTCGTTGATGACGACGTTGACCAGCTGACCGGCCAGTCCCTGGCCGCGGAAATCCGGGTCGACGAAAACGTCTTCCAGGAAGCCGAACGGCCGGTCGTGCAGGTCGTTGCGCAGGATGTAGAGGTACGCCCGGCCGATGACCTTGCCGGTGCCGGCTCGTTGGCCACCGCTGTTATCCCGGCAAATGAACTTCAGGCCCATGGCCCCGACGCGCTTCGCGGTGATATTTCTGTGCATGCCGAATTCCTCCGGATCGTTTGATCTGCAGCGATGTGTTCGTTTTATCGTCTGCGCCGCCGACTGTCAAAAGAAGCCGCCCCGGAGCGCGGGGCGGCAAGACGAACTATCAACGGCCGCAGTTCTGGGAATACATCATCAGCTCGAACCGGGCTTTAAGGACGCGGTAGCGCTCGGCGGTGCGGGCGCGAACCGCTCCCTCGGAGTCGAGGACGTAGGCACGGTCCACCGGTTCGCCGGGCGGGATGACCGTTCCCGGCGGGAACTGGTTCCTGGTCAGGTCGATCTCCTGCCCGTCGGGCAGGCGGTTGTAGTAGTGGGAACCCTGGCCGGCGACCACCGTCCGGATCAGCTGGCCTCCCCACAGGTCCTGGACCAGGAGCGCGGTCACGGCGCACTGTCCCAGCGAGGGATTCAGTGCCGACCAGGACGCGACGCAGGACGGCGAAGCGGTGTCGGCGCTCCAGGAACCGCGAATGAACATTTCGATCTCCGGACGCTCCATGCGCTGCATTGCTCGCCTCCTATTCTCCGGTCAGTTCAACTTGCACCCGGCGGCCGCGGCACGGTCCGGGCATTTAAACATCCGCTGTCGCCGCCGTCAAATGAAAAATAAGGACCGGTCCGCGTGAACGGACCGGTCGAAGTTTCAGGTCTGCCCGGCGACCAGGACGTACCAGGTATCCGGCTCCTTGCCCGACGTGCCGACGGGCACGGCCAGCGGCAGCAGCTTGATGAGCGGCAGCAGCCGTTTCATCCTGGCTTCGTTGCCGATCATGAAGAAGCCCAGAAGATACAGCAGGCTGACCCAAAGGCCGTTGCGCGCCGCCGCCGTCAGGACCTTCCCGTCAAAGCTCAGCCGCGGCCTGAGACCGGACCACAGGCCGGCCAGCAGGGCCGAACCGGCGGCGTTCAGCAGAGCCGATCCGACACAGAACTCGGCGGTCTTGCCCAGTGACGTGTGGAGCACCTGACCGAGATCCTCGTCCAGATGATCCTCGCGGACCAGGTCGTCGGGCCAGTCGGGCAGCAGGCTGAACAGGCGCCGCCGTTTTTTGTTGCGCGCCGGGTGCAGGCGGTCGATGAAGATCACCTGTCTGACCGGCCGGCCGGTGGCCTTGGCGATCGCGTTGCCGACGCGCCGGGCGTTGAGCCCGTCGGCCGGACGAAGACCGTAGCCTTCCCGGGCGGCGGCGAAGAACGGCGACAGTATGCCGTTGATCCCGAGGACCAACCGGCTGTCTGCGGCGTCCCCAGCCAGCAGCCGCTGAAGAGCCTCCTGATCGGTTGGCATTATCCACTCCTTTGAAAAAGGCCTCTCTTAAATAACAGGAACGCTAAATTAAGCCATATTTCAGGCCATTTGTCAAGATAACCGCCGCACGGACGACGCCTCGGGACCGACCTCTCCAGGTGGTCTGCCTGCAGGCGGTCGGTTTTACAAAAAACCCGTCCTGATGGACGGGTCGGGACCGCTCGCGACTAGAGCGGCAGCTTGCCGATGACCTCGGAGAGGAAGTCTCCCAGCTTGGGAGCGGCCGCCTTGGCGGCGCGCTGGTTCTCCTCGTGGGAATGCTCTTCGACGTCGTCGTTGGTGACGAACGACAGCGCCAGGACGCGGACCCCGTCGTAGACGGACGCCACGCAGGCCTCAGGCAGGACGCTCATGCCCACCACCGAGGCGCCGGTGCGGGCCAGCGCGGCCTTGTCGTACTTTCGCCCCTCGAAGAAGGGGCCGCGGACCATGGCCAGGCCGCCGGTCTTGACGTCGAGCCGCTCGCCCCAGTTCAGCGCCAGGCGCTGCAGCTTCTTGTTGAGCGTGTCCTCGGGCGAATGGAACTCGCCGCCGTACATGGGCATCGGCGGGGCCGAACCGGTGGCGAAACCGTCGAGGATGACGATGTCGCCGACGTCGACGCGGCCGGCCAGGGCCCCGACGGCGTTGGTCAGGATGAGCACCTCGGCGCCCAGCTGGATCAGCAGCTCGGTCTGCAGGCGGACCATCGGGTAGTGCCGGGCCAGGTCGAACGACTCGTTCAGGTGAACGCGGCCGCGCATGACCAGGACGGTCCGACCGGCGACGGTGCCGCAGACCAATTGGCGGGCGTGCCCCGGGATCTCCGGCGGCAGGTCCTCGAATCCGGGCAGGTCGCGCAGCGGGACTTGGCGGACGTCCTCGAGCGGAAGCACGTCGCCCCAGCCCGTGCCCAGAATGACGCCAATGCGCGGCTTCTCGGTCAGGGCCAGCTTGGCGGCGGCGACGGCCGCAGCCCGGCGGGCCCGGTCTTCGGCTTCTTGATTCCTCATGGTTCTCTCCTTCGGGAACGGACGGAAGCGTCCGGAATGAAAGGAACGGCTGCCTTGGTTTAATCATGAATTGCGCCCGGGGTCAATCATCAGCGGGCGTATCTCGATGACCGCTATAACACCTCCCAGGGCGAGGTACTCTTTTTGGACGACCGTTCGTAGGTCGCCAAAAAGACGTGCCGAGCCCCCGCTTGACCAAAAAAACCGTCCGGCCTATACTCGTCTTCGCTCCGTTCCTTACAAACCAGGAGGATCAAGAATGAAGAGGCTTAACGAGACCGCCCTGAGGAACATGATCCGCAAACTGCGCCAGACCGGGGTCGTCCGCGAACCCAGGATGAGGCGCGGCCGGATCTGCGACCGGGTGGCCGTGGGCGACGTCGTCGTCTCCAAGATGTTCGCCACCGGTTACCGCGAAGGCGGCGTGACCGTGGTCGGCACCGACCCCCCGAACGCCGGGACCAGGACCGTCTTCAACCCGGTCCGGGCGCGCGTCAACTACGTGGTCGAAAGCGTCCGGGACGAGACCGGCGGCGAGTCCTGCCAGCTGGTCCAGGCCCGACGGCTGGCCAAGGACGGCAGCTACGATCCGCGAGGCGAGATCATCGTCTTCAGGCAGTACGCCCGCAACGCGGCGCAGCGAGCCACGGCCGTGCTGGTCGTCGGCAAACTGCCGCCGGCCGCCGAGCAGCGTACGGCCTAGGTCCCCCCGGCCATCGACATTAGAACAGCGCTCAACCGCCCCGCTCCGGGGGCGGTATTTATTTTTCCGGCACCGGCGGCGGAGTTGACCATTGCCCCGAAAAAGGCTATTTTCTCGGAGCCGTGACATCACCCGAACAAAAGAAAGGCGGATCGAATGGACCAGGACAGAACTTTGACCGTGCACGATCTTTTGCGGGCGGTCAGCCGCAAGCTGGGCCGTAAACACGGCCGCGGCGGGCTGCGCTTCCCCGACGGCGTCTGTTCCGAGATCGCCGACGACTCGGACGGGCACCGTACGCGCACGGGTTACATGCGCTACCGCTCGGCCCGGATCGTCCGGATCGGCGGCAAGCGCTGGGTCCTCGCCCGCGGCGAACGGTGGGGCCAGTACCCCGCCGACGCCTACGACAGCGACATCGTCGCCATCCGCATCGCCGACCGGGGCCGCGTCACCGCCAAGCTGGCGGCCGAGGTCGCGCAAGCGATCCGGGAAGGCAGCTACTTCCGCCACAGCCTGGTCGTCGGCCTGGCCGACGGCAATCTGGCGCTGTACGAGCGCAGCGGCTTCAGCGCTGAGATCCTGCCCCGGCTGCGGTCGGCCGTCCCCGGCCTGATCGCCCGGGCGGCCCAGCGCGACGGCCGCTACCTGAGCCTGTCGACGCTGCAGCCGATCGTGACGTCGGCCGTCCGCTACAAGCCTGAGGCCATACGCGCCCTGGCCGACATCATCAGGCAGGTCTTGGCCGGATCCTGATCCGACCGCTCCGCTCCTTTCTCTCCAACGCCCTCCGGGGCGTTTTTTCGCAGGGCGTGTATATAGACCAGTTCCTTGCACGCCTGAAGACCCGCCTAGGGCGTGAGCCCGAGAGGTTCATCAGGTATCCGATGAAAGCCGCAGGCGATCTACTGCGAGATGGTGAACACTGGTCAGCCGTCCGCCGCCCGGCGGGTTATAATCAAAACGGCCGTCCACCGGGGACGGCCGCTGTCTTTTGGCGATCACTCCTTCTTTTTTATCTCCACCGTCGGGACCAGCTTATCGCCGACATACGCTCTCAAAATTTCCAGCGGCACGGTAAAGACGATGGTATTGGACTGGTCGGAAGAGATGTCGTTGATGGAATTGAGCGTGCGCAGGTGCAGGGCGCCCGGCGTCTGGGCCAGCGTATGCGCCGCCTTGGCCAGATTCTCGGCGGCCAGCGCCTCGCCCTCGGCGCTGATGATCACCGCGCGGCGTTCGCGTTCGGCCTCGGCCTGCTTGGCGATGGTCCGGATCATGTCGGTCGGCAAATTGATGTCCTTGAGCTCGACCGAGGTGACTTCGACGCCCCAGCCGATGGTCGCGGCGTCGACGGTCTTCTCGATCTTGTCGGAGATGACCGTCCGCTGGGAAAGCAATTCGTCCAGCGTCACTTCGCCGGCGGTGTTGCGCATGGTCGTCTGGGCCAGCTGGAGGACGGCGTAATAGACGTTCTCGACCTCGATCACGGCCTTGGCCGCGTCGATGACCCGATAGTAAATGACGGCGTTGATCTTGGCCGAAACGTTATCCTTGGTGATGGCATCCTGCGACGGCACGTCCACCGCCTTGAGGCGCATATCGACTTTACGCATGGCCTGGAAGACGGGGATGATGATGCGCCAGCCCGGTTCAGCTATCCCGGAATAGCGGCCCATGGTGAACTTGACGCCGCGCTCGTACTGGTTGACCTGTCTCAGGGTCGCCAGGAAAAGGATGATTAAGATTACGATCAGCGGAAAATACGTCATAGCTTGTAAGCCAGGAGTTAACCGCTTACAGGATAGCACCGACCGCCGACGGCAACAACTGCCGCCGGCGCCGGGATCAGGAACGTCCCGCGGGCTTGCTGAACCGGTATTTGACCAGGGTCAGGAAACCGCGCCAGCCGTCCCGCAGGCGGATCTTCTTGCCTTCGGCGAACTTGCGCGGCCGGTAGCTTACCGGCACTTCTTTGATCGGCCAGCCGGCGCGCAGGACCTTGGCCGTCGCCTCCTCGCAGAACTCGAAACCGTCGGCGGACAGGTCCAATCCTTTGATGATGTCGCTCCGAAAAAGCTTGTAGCAGGTATTGACATCGGTCAGGCTGGAGCCGAACAAAAGGTTGGCGCAGAAGGTCAGGAACCGGCCGCCCCAGGTGTAAAGGGCGTAGCCGTGACCGCTGGTCCCCAGGTTGCGCGATCCGTAAACGACCGGGGTCGCCGATCCGTAGGCCGCCAGAAGGCGGACGTGATCGGCCGGGTCATATTCCAGGTCGGCATCCTGGATCAGCACAACGTCGCCGCTCGCCCGCCCCAGAGCCGTCCGGATCGCCGCACCCTTGCCCCGGTTGCGCCCGTGCCGCAGCAGGATCAGTCCGTAGGTCCCCTTCAGGCCCTCGACCAGTTCGCCGCTGCCGTCGGTCGAACCGTCGTCCACGACGATGATCTCCTTGTCATGCCCCGGCGGCGGCGCGGCCGCGACCAGCCGCAGGACCTCCGCGACGGTGGCTTTCTCGTTATAGATCGGGATGATGATGGAAAGCCTGGGCATATCACCGGCCCACGGCCCTCAAGACCTGCTCCCGCAGCTCGGCGACTCGGACGTCATGCGGGTCGGCCGCGGCCGCCTGGTCCAGATACTCCAAAGCGGCGTCAAAGTCGCGGTAGTCGGCGGCGATCATGGCCAGGGATATCAGCGCGTTGGTCTTGTAACCGGCGTGTTCGACGTAATTCTCGAGCACTTCCATGGCGTCGCGGCGGCGGCCGAGCTTCAGGTACAGCGCGGCCAGGTTATTGGAGTAAAAATGGACGTCGGGCGCGAGCGTGACGGCCTGGACGTATTTTTCGACGGCTTCGTCGGTCCGGCCGGAGTCCCGATAGGCGTTGGCCAGGTTGAAATAAGCCACGGCATTGCCCGGGTCAAGGTCGATGGCCTTTTGGTAGGTCGCCTCGGCGGCGGCGGAGTCTTTGGCGTCGGAGTAAGCGTTGCCCAGGTTGTTGTAGACGCGGTAACTGCCCTGGTTGTACCTCAGGACGTCGTTATAAAAGGTTATCGGATCGCGCCAGACGCGGTTGCGGGCGACGGTCAGCGCCGAAAATAAGACCGACAAAGCGACGAACGCGGCCAGCGCCGCCCAGAGTCCGGCGCGCCAACGGACCAGCTTGAGCCCCAGCCAGATGACGGCCAGAAAAACGCCGGCCAGGGGCAGGTAGAGCCAGTGTTCGTAGATCAGGCCGTTGATGGGAACGGCCAAGTTCGACGTGGGCGCCAGGCCGATCAGGGTCCAAAGCGCGCCGAAACTGACGACCGGATATTTTTTTGCCAGCCCGAACCCGGCGGCCAGCAGCAGGCCCAAGACCCCGCCGCCGGCGAGCACGTCCGGCGTCCAAAAGCTCTTGGCCAGGTCCACGGTCCGTTCCATATGCAGGCCGAAGGGAGCGAAGATCAGGCCGGCGTAGACGGTCAGCACGCGAAAGAAAGTGAACAGGCGGTAACTGAAATTGCTCGTGAACTCGTTGGCCTCGCCGTAGAGGTTGAAGGTATTGATGAAATTCAGCACGGTCGCCCGCAGCAACAGGTAGATCCCGGCCAGCAGGAAGAACGGCAACAGCGCCGCCAGGGCGTCCTTGGCCCTGGCCGGGAACGGCGCCGGCCGGCTCCTGGCCTCCCGGTGGCGGAAAAAGTCGGCGATGAAGACGTAGGCCGGCATGACGATGG
>CAYPMU010000014.1:0-12480 GCA_964411975.1 uncultured Gammaproteobacteria bacterium
AGCTCCAGCCTTTCGCGTTCGCGGCGAGCTTCGTAGTCGTGGTCGACCTTGAGCTTGAGCCGGTGCGGGGGATTTACCCAAAGCCGGATGCCGCCGACGATGATGGCCGGAATGAACAGCAGTTTCTCGCGCAGGTTCATGTCCTTCTCCTGTGTTCGATCAGGTTTTGGGGCTGCCTGAAGGCAGGCGGATATCAATGAACGTGCCCTAGCTGTAGTCCATCAGAAGAGAAAAGTCAATCAGGGTCAGGCGGGACGCGCTAGATCTGGGGAGTCGGGAAGAGGGGAAGTTGGGAAGAAAAAAGTATGGAGGCACCGCGGTACTTCCACACTCCGCATCTTCCTAACTCCCCAACCTTGCCACTCCTTTCAGGCGCTGAAGGCGACCAAGGCCCCGAACAACGCGCCGGCGGCCAGCGCCGCGAGCAGCAGCGACAGCCGCGGTTTTTCTTTGGCCAGCCCGGCGCCATAGGCGCTCACGCCGATCATGGCGGCCATGATGACCTTGCTTGTCTCGCAGAGCAGGCAGACGGATCTGAGAATGAAGACCTCGACGGCGGAGAGCGCCAGCGAGAAGGTCAGGGCGAATACGGTCAGGACCAGCGTCAGGGAGAAATGGCCGCCGCGCCGCCAGTTCAGCAGGATGACAATGACCGCGAGGAAGAACAGCAGGCCAAGGACGGCCACCGGTATGCCCCAGAGCTCCGAATAGGTGCTTTGGTTGACCAGGTCGCAGGACAGGCCGGGGGTGAAGTTGCAGAAAGAAGCCTCACCGGAGCCGTAATGCAGCCGGGTCAGGTAGGCCAGGATCAGCGATCCGGCGGCGGCCAGGATGATCAGGGCGCGCCGCAGGGCTTCGGGGCGACGGTCTTTGTTCCAAAAACGCAGCATAGTTCGGACTTCGATGAATACAGGCGTAAATATGCCATTATGCGCGCCGGATTGTCCAGCGGCGGCGCCAGCCGCCCGTTGACAAAAGGGCGATTTTCTGGTTAACTGCCTGGTTCTTTGCCAATAACCAACCATCAACAGGCCGGCCGAATGCGCCGCTGCCATCAAGGAGACCAGCAATGAGCAAGACAACGGCAAATGAAGGTGCAGCCAGCAAGTGGGTGGACCGGGTCCGGTTGATCGACCCGGCGACAGGGGAGATCGCGGAAGCGTCCGGCGACGTGCTCGGTCCGCCGCCAGAGCGTTTCGGCGTGCAGGACCTGGCCAAGACCCCGGAGGAGCTGGCGGCCATCGAGGAGACCGTCGCCGCGCTCAACGAATTCCTGCGGGCCTTCTGCGGCCGGCCGGCGGTGACGGTCCCGCCGGACCTGATCCACGTCCTCTCCACGGAAGAGTTCCGCGCCAAGGTCGGCGTCGCCCGGCCGGAAAGTGCCCTGGGCAAGTCCTGGTACGGCCACATCTACCTGTGGCGCGGCTGGCCGCTCTGGCTGTTCCAGGCTGTCCTGGCCCACGAGTTGTTCCACAACATCGCCTACCACTGGCTGGACGTCAGGACCAGGCCGGAGACGACCCGCGACGGCATCAAGCTGCCGCTGGTCCTCGAACGGCGCATGGGTCTGATCCTGCGCGACCCCAGTTACGGCACGCTGCTGCCGCACTTCCACGGCCTGAACGAAGGCGCGACCGAGATGGCCGCCATAGCCATCCGCCAGATCATCGCCCGGAACTCGCGTCTTCTCGACGACGAGGGCCGGCGTTCGATCACGGCGTTCAACATCTCGCCGCCTCTGCTCGGCTTCACCGATCAGCTGGTGACGAGAGCGGCCGGAGCCGAAGCGGGCATCGGCGACGTGCTGCGCCGGCTCTTCCGGGACTGCCTGCAGGGCACGGACGAGTTCCTGGGCCAGCTGGAAAAGCAGCTGCCCGGCGCCACCGAGATCCTGCGCCGTACCGGCGCGCGCCCCGAGGAGCTGCTGCCGGCCGCCCTGGAGCTGGGCTTCGGCCAAGTGGCCAAGTCCATCCTGCCTTACGTCGCCGCTCCCTAGTCAGCGGACGCGACACCCGCCAGGCTTTCCTGGCGGGTTTTTTATCCGGGAGTCGGCCTGTAATAGAGAAGCGGCCTCCGGTCCTGATTGACAAAGGTCCCCCGAAGAGATAATACAAGGCGGTTCTTTGACATGGAGTCCGTCTCTCTGAATAAGGAGTTGATCATGGCGGAAGAGAGGGAATCGGTCTTCGCGGGAGCTTGTCCCGGACGGATCGCGGAGTTGGAGGCGTTCACCGACAGCGGTGACGCGTCCAAGGAGATGCTGGATCACATCGAGGCCTGCCCCGCCTGCGCGGCGGCAGTGGAAAGGATCTGCAAGGTCCAGACGGCCGGACTGGAGGACCTGGGAAGGCTCATCCGGGAGGCCCGCGACGCGGATCTCGGCGATGCCGGCGAATCGCGCGCCGCAACGGTCCTCGGCCGCGCGCTTGCCGGACTGATCGCCGTTTCAGCGGTGGCCCTGGGCCTGCTGGTCGCCGAGCTGGCGGTCCTGGCCTACGGCCAGATCCGCGAGCAAGAGACCGGCCGCATGACCCGGGACCGGGTCGACGTCCTTTTTGCCGGCGCCCTCGACGGGACATACAGCGCCGATCCGGCCATCCTCTGCCAGTTCGGCGGGGATCAGGCGGCCTGCGCCGCCGTTGACCGCCATGTCTGGTGGCCTTTCCCGGCGCCGACCAAAGTTTACTGCCAGTTCGATTCCTGGCCGCGGCCGCATCCGGTATACGGCGCGGCGTTCATCGTCGTCGACGGTCCGGATATCGTCAGCTACCGCTATCCGAATTGTCCGGGCGGCGGCGCCGAAGCGCCGGTCGCGCTTGAAGGCGGACAGCCGCCGGTCCGGCAGTCCCCTGACGCGGGCGCCGCCGACGAATGCGGCGCCGGTCCGCGCATCGAGGTCAGTCGCTGGCGATCGCGACCCGTCGCTCCTTAAGTCAGGTCGGAATATCCGGTTCTTTCGTTCGCCGTCCGCTCTTGCGGACGGTTTTTTATTTCCGCGGCCGCGCTCCGCGTCCGGCGCCGACCATCGAGGCCGCGGCAATGAATCGGCATCGTATTCCGCGGTTTAAAAAAAAGACCTACTCGGCTCAAGAGCCTTTCGGTCTGATGAAGACGCCGGTCGCTTCGCCGGCGCAGCAGGCGCGCAGAACGGCGTCCAGGTCGTGGATACGGCCGTAGCCGCCAAAAAGGTCAACGGCGCCGTTACGTACCGGGCCGCGCCTTAGTCGATGTTTCCAGCCGGCCGGCCAGGTCGAGAAAGGCCGCGTACAGCCGCTCCAGCGCCAGTCCGACCAGGAACCAGACCGGGGCGAAGAAGGGGCTGACGTAACGCAGGACCGCGTGCGGCGAGTCGACGTAGCGCCACGGGCAGACGCCGGTCAGCCCCTCGATGGCCGCTCCCCAGAAGTATTCCCAGGCGAAGATCGCCGCCGTGTAGACCAGGCCGCGGACCGGCCAGGGACTCCGGAAGAAGCCCGGCAGATGGCGGAAGGCCGGCGGAAAACAGATGGCCGCCGACAGGCCGTAGACCAGGATCGACCACAGATAGGTCTTGCAGGGCAACGCCCAGTCGAGCGATTCTCCCCGGACCAGGTGCGCGACCTGGAAGAACACGCCCGAGAACAGCGCTTCGAACAGGAGCCCCGCCGCGGCGAAAAGCGCGAACGCGTGCCAGAACGACTTCACTCCGGCCTCCATCCGGTTGTTCAAGGTGCCAGGTCGATCTTCGGTCACCGTCGGGTAATTGTCAACGGTCGCCGGCCGCCCCGCCGCAAAAAGAATCCCGCCGGCGCGGACGCGGGCGGGATACGGAGACTATTTGACGGTGACGCGGTAGAGCTTGTCGCCTTTCCGTGCCAGGTAGCAGACGCAGTTCTCGGCTGCCAGATGTCGGACGTTGTAGACCTCGTCGAAGAGAGGCCCTTCATCCTCGTCGATGACGATCATCTTCCCGCGGCCCTCGCAAGCGGTCACCACGAGTTCGTCCGCCGGCGTGAAGAAGTGGTCGTCGGCGAACTCGTAGCCCCGCCGCCAGGCCCGGTCGCCGTTGACCGGGTAGTAGCGCTTCGAGGACTCGATCGCGGCGTAACCGGCCCCGAAGTACGGGTTGAAGAGCGCCAGCGCGAGCTCGTCCGCGTCGGACGGCTCTTCGCCGCGCCTCTCTCTTTCCAGGGCCTGTTCCACCATCTTGCCGGCCGCGTCGCCGAGCTGCTTCGCTTCCTCGGAGTACTTGATGCCGACGTAGCCGACGCGGCTGCCGTCCCGGTTCAAGCAGTAGGACCGCAAGCCGCTGTCGTTCTCGATCTCGTCGAACTCCGGGCCGGTCAGGCCGTTGAAGCTGACGCGGACGCCGCTCCGGCCTTCGTCCCGGATCTCTTCCGGTCCGGCGGGTCGGGGCTGGTCTGGGTCCCAGCGGCAATGGCACAGGAAGCTGTCGCAGCAGGCCGGGCGCTCGTGTTCACGCGAACTGTCGTCGTTCAGGGTGAAACGGACGCCGTTCTCCTGGACGATGAGCGCGTGGCGGCCGCGGTCAGCCCAGACCCCTTCGAACATGACCTGGCCGGTCACGTCCTGGCCGTTGACGAAATAATGGTGTCCGCCTTCCTTGTCAGAACGGCCATCTTCATTCTTGAACCAGCCGTACCAGGCCAGCCGGGAGTCGGAGAGCCAGGCCAGCGTGTAGATGAAGAACATCTTCTCGCAGCGATGGGTCGGCTGGCCGTTGACGTCGATCTCGTAGCGGAAACCGGCGCCGTCGTAGATCAGCCGGGCGACGGCCAACTGCCGGCCGTCCGGGGACAGCGCCGGGAGCATCTCCCGATGCCCGCCGTCGGATTCAGCCTGGACGCGGCCGTTGAAGACGATCCGCTCCTTGCCGTCCTGCCGCGCCCGCTCGGCCATCTCCCTGATGGTCGCCGACGGGTCCGGCTCTTCTTCTTCCGCCGTTTCGCCGCCGCAATAAAGCGCGCAGGAGCGGTTGTCGGCGCTCACGATCAGGTGACCCAACGGGCCCCATTCGGGCTTGATCTCGGCGATCAGTTCCCGTTCGTGAATCCTGTCTGTCATCGCAGTACTCCTCTGGTTGAGCTTTGGGTTCGGAACTTGTGAAAGGACGCCGCAATTCAAGCACAAAATAGGCCCGTGGTCAATGACCTGGCGCCGGCGAAAGCCGGCCCGGGGTCAGGCTTCGCGTTGGTCGCCGATCTGTCGGCCGTCCGTGCGGCGTCGCGTGCCGGGATGGCCGATCGCGTCAGCGCCGGGTGAAGACGATGGCGTTGGGGAGGAGCCGGCCGGGGCCGGTCTTGTAGACGCCGCCGTAGAGCAGGGCGGCGCTGCCGCCGCCGTCGAGGTTGAGCGCGTCGGTCGCGCCGAGCGCCAGCATGACGCCGGCCAGGTCGACGACCGTGGCGCTCTTGGCCACGACCAGGAAGATCTTGTCCGCGTTGAAACCGACGGCCCCGCGCGTGCCTTTTACCGTGCGCTGCCCCTCTTCCAGGCGCGGTTCGGATTCGACGATAACGGCGCCGTTCTCCACCAGCCCGGGGTAATTGGCCAGCGCCGCCTTGAGGGGCGAGGCGTAGGCCGCCTCGAAAGCGGCCAGCGAAGCGTAGGCGTTGGCCCGGCGATAGTAGGCCAGCCGGCCGTCCGCGTAGGAGGCGATGATCGGCGCCTCGTGGAACTTGATGTTGTCGCTGTTGCGCATCTGGCCGCTGGCCGAGTCGAACACGGGCCAGAGGAAGGAATAGGTCTTCCCGGCGCAGTCGGCGTAGTCCGGCGGGCAGAAATAGGTCCCGTGGATGCCGATGGCCGCTCCGGCCCCGCGGGCGTAGTCGGCCAGCGGCTGGGCCGCGCATTGGTCGGCGCAGTCCGCCGTCGCGGCGACCAGCGTCTTCATCTCGTAGTTCCGGCGGTCGAGGGTGATGACGTGGGCGTCGAAAGTCCCGGCGGCCGCGGTCACTTGGCGGTAGGCGTAGGCAGCGCCGTCGGCGGCGTCGATGTCCGGAGCCGCGGCCAGCCGGGCGGCGGCATCGTAGTCGGCGGCCGAGTTTATCGGCGTGCCGAAACTGTAATTAGTGACGAAGGCCTCATTCAGATCGTCGATCTGTCCGTTCCAGTCCGGTCCGTAGGCGGCCGCGGCCGTCGCTTCCGAATTCAGCGGCCGCAGTTCGCCTCCGGGTTCGACGGCGTAGACCGCTGGCGCCGACGGTATCTTCAGCAGGCGCTTGCCCGGCCGGTAGGTGACGTTGCGGCCGAGGGGCAGGGCGGCCAGCGCGGACGCGTCCGTGATCTGCACGCCGGAGAAATCGGCGTACCAGGTGAAATAGGTGGCCGCGTTGGGGAAGGCGTGACGTTTGCCGTCGGCTCCCCAGAAATACACCGCCCGGCAGGGATGGTTGACGTCGGCGCCGGCCGGACAGGCCAGTTTGAGCAGGTCGCCGGGACCGGCGGCCATGGTCGGGACCGGCGCGGCCAGCGCCGGCAGACTTAGGACGAGCGCGAGTAGCAAGAGACGGTATTTCATATGTGAACATTGTACCTTAGTACGGGCCGGTCTCACAGCTGGGCTACGGTCTTTTCAGCCGGGCGCGGAGGCGGTAAGATGGTCGCTGTATGAAAACCGTCAGGGTTGCGAAAAAGAAGCGCGGCGTTCGGTCGCCGAACGGCCTGTCGGAACAGCCGGCCGAATACGCCCGCGAAGCCAAGGCGCGCTGGGGCCGGACCAAGGCCTACCGCCAGTCCCAGGAACGCGTGGCCAAGTTCACCAAGGAGGACTGGCAGCGGATGAGCCGGGAGACCGACGCCAACCTGAAAGCGCTGGTGGCCCTGATGATCGCCGGCTGGTCGCCGGAGAGTCCGGAGGTGCAGGCCGAGATCGCCAAGCACCACGCCGGCATCGAGCGGTTCTATGACTGTTCCACGGCCATCTACCGCGGCCTGGCCGCGATGTACCTCGCCGACCAGCGCTTCGCCGACTTTTACCGCAAATACCACCGGAACCTGCCGGAATTCCTGTCCCGCGGCATGATCTCCTTTTGCGTTCAGCGCGAACGAAAATAATTATTCGCCACGTTCAGCCTATGTCAGGACTCAGAAAAAATCTGTTATTGGCCGGTTTCGTCCTGCTGGCGGCCGCGGCGCTGGTCGTCACCGTCAAGTTCGCCTTCGGCGGGGCCAAAGAGGAGCAGATCACGGTCACGGCCCGTTCCATACTCGAACGCATTTCCGACCAGTATTTCGTGGTCACCAAGTCCGTTTACATCGACCAGAAGGCCGAGATCACGGTCGACACCGGTTCCAGGTGGTCCAACTTGTTCTGGGGACAGACGGTCAAGGCCGACGGGGTCATCCGCATTGACGTGGGGGTGGACCTGTCGAAGCTGGAGGAAAAAGACATCACGGTCGATCATCGCGCCAAGACGGTGCGGATCGACGTGCCGCCGGCCGACATCCTGAACGCCAGCCAGTACGGCGACATCGAGGTCGAGACCAAGCAGGGGATCCTCAAGTACGTGCTGGATAACGACCCCAATGAGGACCATAACCGGGCGCTCCAACAGCTGATCGCCGGCGCCAAGGAGGCGGTACGGCAGGACCAGCGGCTGTTCGGCGACGCGCGCCAGGACGCCGCGAAGATCCTGCGGCTGATCGTCGCGGGCATGGGGTATCAGCTGGTGATCGGCGACTGACCGCGTCCGTATCGGGATCATTCATAAGAAGACCCGCCTCGCGGCGGGTCTTTTGGCTGACGATGATCGGTCTCTGCGCCGCGCAGCCGGCTAGAGGCAGTGTTTGGACTTGAGGAAGTCGGCAAAGGTCGCCGTGGCGCCGGCCTTCAGTTCCGCCGCCCGTTCGGCGCCGAGCGCTTCGAGGATGCAGTCGCCCTGGGCCGGGGTGAGCTCGGTCGGCAGGGAAGCGGGGTCGATGCCGGCGGCTTCGAGCGCGGCCTCCTGGCCCTGGTCCAGCAGCGGATTTTTGTCGCCGGTCGGGGCGGTTTTTTGGCCGGCGCTCACGCCGTTCACGGCCGCCGGGGTTATCAGGTCGCGGATACCCAGCGGATCGGCGACCAACAGGTAGACGACCGCGGCGGCTTCCAGCAGGAACAGCACGCCGAAGAACATCAGGATCGCTTTGATGACCGAAAGGAATTTGTTCATATGAATGCCGGTATTCTTAGTTTATTCAGTTTATCATGTCGGTCACCGACACACAAAAACAGACTGGAATGATCCAGTCTAGGGAAATAGGGTGACCGGTCTGGTCGATTCCTTGATAGGCTCACGGTTTCGGGTAGGCTGGCGGCATCAGCTGTCGTCATGCCGTTTGCTACCGACGGGGAGTGATCCGTCGGTTTTTTATTTATGCGGCCGCCGGGTACTGCCGGCGGGATTGACGGCCGCCGGCCGATGAAGTAATCTTTATCGTTCTTTCTAAAAGAGAGGAGTACGTCGTGGCACAGGAAGTCACACTTTGGACGATCCAGGTCCCCGAGGTCTGGGAACGCTTCCGGCGGACCGGTGTATTGGCCGCCGATGGCCGGCGGACGCCATACTATTACCGCGATGCCTATCGTTGGTTGCGGCGACAGGCCGCGGCGCGCCTGGCCGGTTATTCCGGATGTGCGTTCGTCTGGGCATGGTTGCGTCCGAAGCCGGACCTCCGCAGCAGCGGGCACCTGCCGAAAGGGCGGCGCGGCGTCCGGATCGAATTCGTCGTTCCGGCCGACCGCATGTTGTGCTCGGATTTCAGCGCCTGGCATTGTGTCCTGAACCAGTGGTATCTGGCGTTTTCGGAGGCGGAGGACGACGCCTGGTTCGGCAGCTTGCCCAAAAAATGGACTTGGAAGACCCTGCCGGATGAGAAAAGGCGTGAGATCGAGATCAGCTGGGAGCGGATCTTTGATCTTGGATCGCTCCAGGCCTCTCCGTGGACCGGTCCGGTCACGCACGTTCAGGCCGTGCTGGAACGCGTATTCTTGCGGGAAGTAACCGGCGTCGATCATTTCATCTCGCGTTGAGCGCGAACGCGGCGGTGGCTCTTGCCGCCGCCGTTTTTTATCAGGCTGCGCGCCTGTCGTATTGTCCGGTCGCCGCGAAGCCTGTCTCCAGAAGAAAGCGGTAAAAGTGACGGCGCTTTGGGGGCACTCATTGATCTGCGGTCAGCCACACCGTAACAAAAGCACCTCTCTTACGAGAGGTGCTTTTGTGGTAGCCCGTGGGGGAATTGAACCCCCGTTACCACATTGAAAGCGTGGTGTCCTAACCATTAGACGAACGGGCCATGAATATCCGTGCTTATTAACGATCTCTTCTGAAACGACTTTGTTTAATGAAAGCGTGGTGTCCGTTTCGCTCGTGAAGAGGCGGGATCACTCGCGAAACCCCGGGCGACCCTTGTCGCCCGCACATTGCTCACCAGTTCGCAATGTGCCCATTAGACGATGAGGCCGTAGCGGCGCGGACGGTTCAGCGTAAGGCCAAGTGTAAGCTAAAAAAAACCGGCCGTCAATACGGCCGGGAGGCAAACGGAGCGTCCGCTTCACTCAGGGAGGATCTCGACGTGAAGGAGCCAGGCCAGCACCTCCGCCAGGGCCTGCAGGCGCCCGGCAGCGGGGTAGCGGTAGTGCAGGAGATAAGTCTCGTCCTCCTGCGGGTGCAGCCACCAGTCGTTGGCCGAACCGAGATGCCAGCGGCCGCCGTTCTCCTGCCAGACCTGGTCCTGGCCGTAGATGAGCCGGCAGAGCCGTTCCGCCAGCTCTTCCTGCCGCCAGCGTCGGGCGCGGAACCTGATCATTATCGACCTCCTGTCAGGCGTTACGGGCCCCGCTACGATAAGCCCGCCATCATCTCATGTCAATCTGGACAACCCCCACGGCGTGGTATAATCTTGGTCAGCTATGCGGATACTCGGCATCGAATCATCCTGCGACGAATCGGCGGTGGCCTATCTGGAGATCAGCCGCGGCCGGATCAAGCGGCTGGAGCATTTGGTCGCCACTCAGGTCATCCACGCCAAATACGGCGGCGTGGTCCCGGAAGTGGCGGCCCGCGAACATTCGGCGACCTTGCCGCTGCTTTTGGCGTCCCTGGCCGAGAAGATCGTCGGCGTGGCCGACGGCCGGCTGCTCGGAAAAAAGATCGACCTCGTCGCCGCCACGCGCGGACCGGGTCTGGTCACGTCGCTCAAGGTCGGCTGGGATACCGGCCGGACGCTGGCCGCCGTCTGGAAGAAACCGCTCGTCGGGGTCAATCACATCGAAGGCCATATCTATTCCAACTGGCTGCCGGGGGCGGAACTGGACCGTTTCTTCTCGGCCGACCCGGGTATTTTTCCGGCCCTGGTTCTGGTGGTTTCCGGCGGCCATACTGAACTGCTGCTGATGAAGGGCCATGGCCGCTACCGCCTGCTCGGCGCCACCCGCGACGACGCCGCCGGCGAGGCCTTCGACAAGTCGGCCAAGCTGATGGGCCTGGGTTATCCCGGCGGGCCGGCCCTGTCCCGGCTCGCGACCGAGGGCGACCCGTTCAAATATGATCTGCCCCGGCCGATGCTGCGCGACCCGCACGACGATTTTTCCTTTGCCGGCCTGAAGACGGCGGTCCGTTATTTTCTGCGGCAGAACCAGGACCGCCTGGGTGACCGGCGTTTTCTGGCCGACGCGGCAGCTTCCGCCGAACAGGCCATCGTCGACGTGCTGGCGGCCAAGACCGTCCGGGCCGCCGCGGCCCATCGGGTCAAGGCTGTCCTGCTGGCCGGCGGCGTCGCCGCCAACCGGAAATTGCGGGCGCGCTTGCGGCAGGATCTCGGAGAGGAACTGCCCGGCGCCCGCTTCATCGAACCGCCGCTGAAATACTGCACCGATAACGCCGCCATGATCGCCGCGGCCGGGTATTTCCGGGCCGGGATGAAAAGATCCGGCGATCGGAGTAAAATGGATACCGAACCCCGGTGGGAGCTGGGGCGCCCGGCCTAAAGCTATGAAGAAGACCCTCAAGATCAAGAACCTCGCCGCACTGGAGAAGTTCGCGGCGGCCTACGCCAAGACGCTGCGGCCCGACGACATCATCGGCCTGGTCGGCGATCTTGGCGCGGGCAAGACCACATTCGTCCAGCAGCTGTCCAAAGCCCTGGGCGTCAAAGCTCCGGTCCGCAGTCCGACCTTCATCCTGATGCAGGTCATGCCCACGAGCAAAGCCGTCGCCAAGCGCACCGGCATCGCCAACCTTTGCCACATCGACGCCTATCGGCTGGAGAACGAGGACGAGTTGTTTGCCATCGGCTTCGCGGAATACGCCGAAAGCGACGACTCGGTGATAGTCATCGAGTGGGCCGACCGGCTGCCGTCGGTCCAGTGGCTGGAGCCTTACCGCGAGATCCGCTTCGACTTCAACGGGGAGGGCGAGCGGGTCCTGACTTTGAACGGCGAACGGCGCAGACCACCCCGTTAGCGCGGGGTCAGGCGGCGCGGATATTGAGGCCGGGGCGACCCGGCTTTTGTCGTTAGACCTTTTTTAGGCTGATCTTGGCCAAAAACAGGCCTGACAGCCTTGACAAACGTCCTTATTTATGCTAATATTCCGTGTTCTTTAAAAGTTTCAGAACCCTTTTCACGGAGGCTGCAATGAAGCTCATAGAGCTGCTCGGAGTCGGTCTGTTCGTCTGGCTGTTCTTCGCCTGCCTTGACCAATGCGACAAGCGCGACGGTTTCGCCAAGCCCACTCGAAGTCCGCAGCAACGCGTTCAGCCGGTCAAGCGGTCGGCCGCCGCGCCGGTCGCCGCTCCCGCCGCCGGTCGCGTCGTCTCGGGAGACCCGGGACAGGTCATTATCAGCGTCGGCCGGGAATTCGACGTGCCGGCCGGCCTGCTCTACGGCATCTGGATGAAAGAGAGCGGCGGTTTGACCGGCGGTTGGGGCGGCAGTAAAGGCTGGCTCTCGGCGGACGAACAGTCCCGTCCCGGCAGCAAATGCCACGGCCACTACGGCAGCGCCAAGTGCCTGCGCTGGTGGCGGGCCCTCGAGGTGATCTGCGCCCAGCGGCGCCGCGACGGCGCGGCGGTCTGCGACACCGACCAGGTGCGGACCTCGTACGCCCTGGCCATGGGCCCGATGCAGATCCTGCCGACCCATCTGGTCAAGGAATCCGCGGACGGTTCGGTCGCCTGGACCGGCACTGTCGTGGATTTCGACGGCAACGGCGTCGTCGATCCGCACAGCCTGCCCGACGCTCTGGCCATCGCCGCCAAGCTGGTCCGCCGGTTCTACGACCAGGAAAGGGACTGGGGCCGGGCGGCCAACCGCTACTACGGCTCCCAGACCTCGGGCTACTTCGAGGGTACGACCGAGGTCGTCGGCGTCGTCGAACATTGGCGCCGCTGGTGCTCGGTCCCCGGGCGCTGCCGGCAGGGTCCGGCCCTCCTGGCCCGCAACTGAAGCAAAGTCTTTCTTTAAGAGACCGGTCCTTGCGCCGGTCTCTTTTTTATCCC
>CAYPMU010000015.1:0-12429 GCA_964411975.1 uncultured Gammaproteobacteria bacterium
ATTGTCTTCTTCTCCGGGGTCATGAGCAGCCGCTGGTTCAATTCCCCGCTGATGAAGAAGGTGGTCACCCTGGCCGTCGTCCTGATATTCCTCTTCGGCACGGCGGCTGTCATCAGCCCGTCGTTCGCCGCTTCGGTGAGGGGATTGGCATCGTCATTGATCGGCGACGTCACGTCCAGGCAGGAGCGCCAGGAGCGGCTGAGCGAGGTCCGGCAGGCGGCCAAGAAGGAAGAGGCCGTGCTGGACCAGTCCCTGCTGCGCAGCCTGACCGACCGTCAGCAACAGATCCGGCGCCGCGCGCTGGAGCTGTGCAACGGACGGTTCTGCAGCGACCAGGAGGCCGCCGAGTATGGCCGCCTGGAGCAGGACATCCGCCGCGTCACCGAGGGGACGTATTGGCAGCAGCAGGCCGCTCAGGCCGAGCCGCCGCCGGCCGTCACCGACGCGCGGAACAGCGAGGCCGCCGACGGTTCATCCGCGGCCGATCTGCCGCCGCCGTTGTCTCCGCGGAGACAGGTCCAGGCTCCTGTCAGACCGGAACAACCCCCGGCCCGACGGGGCCCGCCTCCACGTCCCGGCAGCCTCGACGACGTCTTCCAGGAACTGGATAAGTATCCAGACCTCCAATAGGCGCCGTTACCGGCCAGACACCTTCCCCCGTTACCGTTTTCAAGCGGTAACGGGGGTTTTTTATAGGCAGCGGAATTTACCACCACACCAATAAAATCCACATTGAAGATATCCATTGGCGTGGTGGTTACGCTCGGTTCCTTCCCGCGGCCGGTATCCTGCGGGCGGCAGGCTTAACCGTCTAAATGGTGAGCTTCGGATGAAGGTCTTTGAACTGGACGCCATAAATAGGATGAATGCCCGTCGTCCCGCAGGGTTTCTTAGGCGCCAGCCGCTTAAAGACGCTCATTTTAGCCTAAAATATGTCAGGCTTCATCTTGACAACAGGCTTAAAATATGCTATATTGTCCTGTTCGGCGAACAGTGCCCGAACATCGTCATTTGAAAATTCAACCCTCAACGATACAAGGAGAGAAGTCATGATGAACAAGTTTTTCCGGTTGAACCTCGCCGTTCTCTGTCTGGCGGCCCTGTCCGCCGCTGGCTGCAGCTTCGCCAGCCTCGCTTCGAAGCCCGGCTCCTACTCGGTCAGCGGCTACACCACGTCGCCCGAGATGGCCATGAGCGTCGCCTCGGACAACTACGTCCAGGAGCGCAACGCCGAGGAGTACTGGCAGGCCGTCCGCGAAGGACGGGCTTACCCCTACCCCGGCGGCGGCCAAGGCAACGACTACTGGTACTACTACGGTTCCTACGGGTACATGCCCAACGTGGTCGTGCCGGAGCAGGCGGTCCCTCTCCCGGGAGGCAACTACGCCACCCAGGAGGACGTCCGCCGCGTCGAGGAGAAGGCCAACGACAGCATCCGCATGCATCGTCGCCTGCGGCAGAGGTTGCAGCAGCCGGACGCCGGCGCCAGCCAGTAACCGGCCGCCAGGCCGCCACCCCGAACAAGGAGAAGATCATGAAGACATTGTGGACATTGATGACGGCGCTGGCGGTGGTCCTCACCGGTTGCGCCACGACGTCGCCCGCCACCCGGCAGCCGACGGCGGAAGAGTACGAAGTGCTGGTCCAGGCCCTCAAGCGGCAGAACGCCGACCTGCGCCGTCAGGCCGCCCGCCGCACGGCCCCGGGTCAATCCGCGGCCGACGACCGGTCGACGACGGCGATGGAATTGCCGCCGCCTCCGCCGATGGTCCGGCCCGAGGACATGATCCCGCCGCCGGCCCAGCCGCGACGCTTGCCGCCGCAGAACTGGGCCTGGCTGCACCAGCCT
The DNA here is from genome assembly GCA_964411975.1 of uncultured Gammaproteobacteria bacterium. Taxonomy (GTDB): domain Bacteria; phylum Patescibacteriota; class Patescibacteriia; order SG8-24; family SG8-24; genus CAYPMU01. Next base: position 1,850 of record CAYPMU010000015.1, read on the forward strand.
CCGGCCGGCTGCACCAGCGGCATCTACTCCATGCAGGTTGAGAACTGGACCGATCATCACCTCCAGCTGTTCGTGGACGGCGTCGAGCTCCGGGTCCGCGGCTCCCGCGGCGTCCTCCCGGGCATTCCGCCGCATGAGGTGGTCTACATCTGCCTGAATAATATCGGTCAGCACACTTTCACCGGGATGGTCTTCGCCCTGCGCTACGGACAGCCGCAGCGGGTCGGCCGGTATCGTTACCAGGGCAATTGGGACGGTGCGTCCCTCTGGGCTCCGGGCCGGCAACAGCTCATCATCAGAGCGAACGCCGTGACCTGGGAGCAATAGCATCTTCAGCGCCCAAAAAGGGCTGTGCCACTTGGCACGGCCCTTTTTCTTTTTGCGTCGGATATTTTTCAGCGGTGGTCTACCATAGCCAGTAAGCGTCCTGAGCCGGCGCGCCGGAAACGCTCCAGGTCACCCGGTCGACGACGAAAGCGGCAATGGTCCAGGCCATCATGATGATGATCAGGCCGATGGTGGCGTTGAGGATGATCTTTTTCGCTTTGGATATCTGCTCCTCGTTGCCCGAGGCGGTCATCCAGAGGTAGCCGGCGTAGATGATCAGGATGACGGCGATCGTGCCCAACAGGCTCATGAACTGCTTGATGATCTTGGCGACGATGATCCGCAGGTCGGTGTTCACGCCCTGCTGGGCCATCCCGGCGCCCTCACCGGTCGCCTGGTTCTGTTTGATCACGTCCTCCAGCGCCGAACCGCTCCCGCCGCCGGCCTGGGCCAGTACCGGCTGAAACGGGGCCAAGCCGCCCATGATCAGCGCTGCGGCCAACAGCCAGCCGACGACCATTTTTCCGCTCCAATTCTTCGACATAGTGTTTTCGGTATGGTTTGCAATTGCCCGCGTTAGCCCGGGCTTACCGGCACCGAGCCATCCTGGGTCGCTTCCCAGAGGCGGGCCAGCACGAAGTCGGTGATGGCGTAGGCCAATAAGATGATGATCAGGCCGATGACGGCGTTGGTGATCATCTTCTTGGCCTTGGTGATCTGCTCCTCGTTGCCCGAAGCGGTCATCCAGAGGTAGCCGGCGTAGATGGTCAGGACGACGAAGACCGTTCCCAGGAGGCCGAGGAAACCCTTGATGATGCGGCCGACCAGGAAACCCAGGTTGCCCTGCTCCGACAGTCCGGCGCCCGTCGACCCGCCCGTATTCAAGGCGGCTCTTTCCATGTCTACGACGACCGAACCGGTCTGGGCCAGGGCCGTCGAGGTCGCCATCAGGACAAGGACGACGCCAAAAACCGCCGCAATGCCGCCGATAAGAATGACCCCGCGGTTTTTATTGGACATAAGCATGATCTGTTAGGTGGAGGGAGGGGGACTGGTGCTGTCCGGCAGCGTCGCCTTGGACAAGGCGCCGATGACAAAACTCGTTATGGTATAGGCCAAAAGAACGATGATGATGCCGATGACCGCGTTGGTGATCATCTTCTTGGCCTTGGTGATCTGCTCCTCGTTGCCCGAAGCGGTCATCCAGAGGTAGCCGGCGTAGATGATCAGGATGACGAAGATCGTTCCCAGGAGGCCGAGGAAACCGCGGATGACTTTGCCCGCGATAATGGTCAGGTCGCCCTGGGTCGTGACGCCCGCCTGTCCGGAGAAGGTCTTCATCGAGGTTTCAGCGCCCTTCAGCCCCTTGGGCGTGCTCGTTCCGGCGTCGCCGGCCTGGGCCAGCTGCGTCCCGTTCGACGGTGCGGCCAGTACCGGCGCGGCCACCAGGGCTCCCGCCAGTCCGCAGGTCATGATCCCGGCCAGCGCCCATCCGGTGATCTTTTTCATGCTTTTGTTCATAAGGTCAGTGGGTCAGGTTTAGGGGGTCTCGGGCGGCGGCGCCTCGGTCGCCGTGGATGCCGTCTGGACATTGGTCATCACGAAGCTGGTGATCACGTAAGCCAGGGAGATGATGATGATGCCGATGACGGCGTTGGTGATCATCTTCTTGGCCTTGGTGATCTGCTCCTCGTTGCCCTGGGCGGTCATCCAGAGGTAGCCGGCGTAGATGGTCAGAACGACGAAGACTATGCCCAGGAGGCCCAAGGCGTAGCCCACGATGTTGCCGATAATGACGGCCGGATTGGCTTCGCCGCTGGTGGAGAACCCGGCCGCGCCGCCGGCGCCTTTAAGCGCGTCGATCGGCTTCTGCGCCTGGGCGCGAACGGCGTTCACGATGCCGAAAAGAGCCAGCAGGGCGAGACCGGACGAGGTCCGCAATTTAACGCTGAGGTTTTTTGGTCGCCAAACCATATGATTGAACATTCGGTCACGAAGCCCCGGTTTGCACACCAGTGCTTGTTCCGACATTAGTTACCACGAAGGAAGTGATGGCGTAAGCCGAGAAGATGATGATGATGCCGATAACGGCGCCGGTGATCAGACTTTTGGCTTTCTTGATCTGCTCCTCGTTGCCCTGGGCGGTCATCCAGAGGAAGCCGCCGTAGATCATCAGCACGAAGAAGATGACGCCGACAAAACTCATCAGTTGGGCGACGAATTTGCCGATGAGCAGGGCGAGGTCGGTGTTGGAGGTCTTGATCTCGGCTTTCTCCGCCGTCTTGTCCAGTCCGGTGTCGACGGCCAGGGCGGCCTGCGCCGAAAAAAGAAATACCGCCACCGCGGCGGCTTTAAGCGCTCTCCGCGCCTGGCTCAGGATGGCTATGGACTGTCCGCGCATAGGTTGAAAGATGAATTTTGTCGTCTTCCGGATCCGGGACCGGCCGCCGCTGGCGGACGATCCCCGATCCGGAAACCGAATCGGGGCAAAGCTTTGCGCTTGGTCGACCAAGACTAGTTCGAAGTGCCGTTGATGACGGCGCCGACGACGAACTGAGCGATGGCGTAGGCCGACATGATGATGATCAGGCCGATAACGCCGGACATGATGAGCTTCTTGGCTTCGCTGACTTTCTCTTCGTTGCCGGCGGCGGTCATCCATTTGAAACCGCCGAGCAGGATGATGACAACGGCCACGATACCGAGCAAGCCCATGAAGGCGTTGATGATGCGGGAAACCGTGGTGCGGACGTCCTGAGTGCCGAGACCGATGGCGGTCGCGTAATTCAGGCCGAGTTCGACTTTGTCCTCTTGGGCCAAAGCGACGAACGGCAGCGCGATGGCGGAGATCGCCAGGGTGCTGATGGTCAGCCTCTTAAAGGTGTTTTTGGTCATGTTTGTCACCCCCTTTCAATCAAAGAAAGATATCCACAATCTTTGAGGATAGATTAATTTTACCTTATCTGTCGGCAAAAATAAATAAGAATAGGGCGGTTTGGGCTTTTAGGCCTGTTTCAGCTAAAAACAGCGACTGTTAGGCCGCTGTTCCTCAGGTTCTGTCGGCTGGTTCCCGCGCTACTTTGGCTGGAGCGCGTCGATGATGAATTTGGCTATGGCGTACGAGGAAAAAATAAGCACAAGGCCGATGACCGACCAGACCACCGTATTTTTCGCGGAAGTGATCTTTTCCTGGTTGCCTTGGGCCATCATCCAGGTCAGGCCGCCATAGATGAACATGACCATGGCGATGACACCCGAGATGCCCAGGACGTATTGGATGATCCTGCCGATCAGTTGTTGGATGCTGATGTTGGCCAGCGGGATCGGCATCCCCACGGCGGCGCTGCCCGACGTCCTCGTGGCTGGCGGATTGGTCGTTCCGGTCGGAGCCGGCGCCTGGGCCAGAGCGCCGGCCACCGGCCAGGCCAGGACCAGGACCACAAGCGCCGTCAGAAAGGATGCTTTGAGCCAGGTCGCGTTTATTCGTGTTTGGCCGCATGTCATATGAGGTTGCTGGTGATGGTCGGATCAGGCCCAGCCGCGGGCCCGTTCGTTAGTCATTGGCGCCGATGATCTGGAAGACGTTGCGCAGGACGATATAGGAGGTGAAGATCACCACCAAGCCGATGGTCGCCCAGATGAAGATGTTCTTGCCTTTCTGGACCTGCTCGGGGTTGCCCCGGGAGGTCAGCAGGACCAATCCGCCGTAAATGAACATCAGCAGGGCGAAGGAGCCGGCAACGCCGATGAACATCGACACGAAACGGCCGATGAGTTCCGGAGCGGTCCCCGCCTTGAGCGGATTGGACAGGCTATAGGTCTGGAACGGCGTGGTGGACGAGGCCGCCGGCGGCTGGCTGCCGCCGGTGCCTTGGGCGCGGACCGCGGCCGACGGCCAGAACAACAACAGGGCGATCGCGGCTCGGCTGGACAGCCGGAACGCCAGTCTGCTTATTTTAGCGGTCAGTTTTTGAATTCGTGCGTTGGCGGACATATAAGTCGTGTACAAAGAGTACGGCAACATCGTCGGCTGGTCAGGGTGCGGCCGGCGGCGTGTAGCAGCACATCAAGTTCCTTGCGCCGGCGCAGAGGTTGGGGATGCAGTACAGCCCCTTGCCGGCGCCGGTGACATCCAGACAGCGGAAACCGAAGGTTCTAAGCTGGGCCTCGCACTGTCCCGGCAGGACGCATTTGAGGGTACCGTTCGGCAGTTGGATGAACTGGCCGCGTCCGTTCGGATCGGCGGCCGCGTCGGTGGTGCAATGTACGCCGACGGCTTTGTAGCCGCTGCTGAGCTCCAGTTTGTCCATGCCGTACTGGATCAGCAGGCCCGAGGTCATGATGATCAGGATGCCGATCACCGCGTTGGTGATGGCCTTCTTGCCCTTGCTGACCGCTTCTTGGGAACCGGCGGAGGTCACCAGCAGGAAGCCGCCATAGACGAACATCAGCAGGGCGAAGCTGCCGGTGATGCCCAGGATGATCTGGGAGATGTTGCCGAAGGTCTGGAGAGCGCAGACGAGCGACGGGACGGGCGGCGGGCTGCCCGGCTCGCCTTTGGCCGTGGCGCACTCCGGCACCAGCCGGAACCATTCGGCGGCATGGGCCGCAGGAGCCGCGGTCAGGGCTAGGCCGCCGGTCAGGAGGACGGCCAGCAGGAGCGGAAATAATATTAGTTTGTGTCGCGCGGTCTGGCTCATATAAGGCTGGTCATTTGATGGTTTGGTTCACTTTGGTCGCTCCTAATTCGACGATCTTGAGCGGGTCGGCGTCGACCTCCTGCATCTGTTTGATCATGTCGCCTAAGGCCTTCTCCGTGGCGGCGGCGTCCAGACCATGATACCAGCTTTTAGACGTTGGTACCTGTGAGGCGAAGACGGAAAGGTCAAGGCTCTCCAGCTGGCCGTTGACCAGGCTGCGCAGGGCCGTGGGCTTGTTGGTCTTGGTCAGGTATCTTTGGGCCATTTCCGCCTTGGTCAGGAATTGGACGAAATCCCAGGCCTCGTCCCGGTGCAGCGTTTTTTTGGAGACGACCTCGACCCAATAATTGGCGTAGTTGATGGGCTTATTGCCTTCGATCTGGGGAAAGCCGGCGATGGCGAAATTGAGTTTGGGACTCATAGCGCGGATCGCGGGTAGATGATAGGCGTAGCCGAAGAAGTAGGCCACCCGGCCTTCGGCGAAGGCTTCCAGGGAGCCTGGCATCTTGTCGTTCCAGGTATAAACCTCTTTCTCCGGGTTGGCGAAATCATGGTAGAAGACCAGGGCCGCGGCGCCCGGGGTCAGCGGCTGGCCCGAGGTCTCGGGAGTGTAGCGGTCGAAGGTGGCCATGCCGTTCTCGTCGGCCATCTGCGTCCCGTTCTGCATCATCAGGACCGAGAGGATGTCCGTGGACCGTTCGACGTTGTCGGCCGTGCCGATGGCCGCGGCGGACTGGATGATCGTGCCGACCTCGTCCAGCTTGGTGATCTTCTTGACCTGTTCCTGGAATTCGCGCCAGTGCGTCGCCGGCTGGGTGATGCCCGAAGCGTTGAGGATGTCGCGGTTGTAGTACATGACCATGGTGTCGACGGACAGCGGCAGGCCGTAGATCTTGGGCACGAGCGGGGCGCGCGGGTCGGCCTGTTCGGTCGGGATGACCACGTCGCCGGAGACGACATCGACGAAATCATTGGCCAGGGACTTGATCGATGGTCCGGGTAGCTGCCGGAGCACGGTGACCGCCTCCTTCTTGATGGTGCCCTGGATCTCGCGGAAAGGGACGGTGACCACCGGCGGGGCCGCGACCAGGCGCGGCTGCCACTCCCTGATCCAGGTGTTGTGGAGGGAGAAGATGTCCGGACCCTTGTCTTCGGCCAGGGCGTCCAGGACGGCCTTCTGGTATTCGTCATACCGCAGCTTGCGGTAGGAGATGGTCACGTTGGGATGCAGGGCGCGGTAGGCGTTGATGGCGTCCGATATCGTGTCGCTGTCGTCGAAGACCCGCCAGTATTTCAGCGTGAAAGGCTTGGACGCTTGCGCCACTTCCTTGCTGACGCCCTTGCAGCCGAAACCGGCGGTCAACAGCAGGGTGACCACCGAGATCAGCAGGATCGCCGGCAGGCCGGGTTTGGCCCGTTTACGTTGGATCTTGGTGATGATACCCATAAAGTTCCGCTTATCTGGACTTTTTGGCCGGTTTCTTCCGGGCGTCATGCGCTAATTCTTTGACGCGCTGTCGCAGGAAAGAAGTGAAGGCGCCGTTCTTGTTGACCTCGGTATGCTGCAGGCCGTAATCGACCGTGGCCACCAGGAACTGCAGCTTGTCGCCGCAGTCGTACCAGCGGCCTTCGAAATCGTAGGCGTAGATCGAGCGGCGTCCCTTGAGGGCGCGGAAGGCGTCGATCAGCCTGATCTCGCCGCCGACCGACGGTTTGGCCTTTTCCAGGGCCCGGAAGACCTCGGGGGTGATGATGTAGCGGCCGATGATGGCCAGGTCCGAAGGGGCGTCTTCCGGCCTGGGTTTCTCCACCAGTTCGTCCACTTCGTAGGTCCGCGGCGCGACCTGCCGGCCGGCGACCACGCCGTATTTCGATACCTCCTGGCGGGGCACGCGCTGGACGGCGATGACCGGGTCCTGGTAACGGTCGAAGACGCTCAGCATCTGCTTGACGCAGGGCACTTCGGACTGGACGACGACGTCGCCGAACAGCACCACGCAGGGTTCATTGCCGACGAATTCCTTGGCCATCAGTATGGCGTGACCGTCGCCCAGCGGGTTCTTTTGGCGGATATAAGCGAACGAGGCCAGATCGGAGATGTGGCGTACTTCGGCCAGTTCCCGTTCTTTGCCCTTGGCCCGCAGGCGCGTTTCCAGTTCGAAATTATGGTCAAAATGGTCTTCAATGGCGCGTTTGGTCTGGCTGGTCACGAAGATGATCTGCTCGATCCCGGCGGCCACGGCATCCTCGACGATGTACTGGATGACCGGTTTGTCCACCAAGGTGAGCATTTCTTTGGGCTGGGCCTTGGTGGCCGGCAGGAAACGCGTTCCCAGGCCGGCGACGGGGATGATGGCTTTGCGTATCTTCATACCAGGTTAGTATAGGCCAATGGAGCCTGAAAATAAAGGCGTCCCGGGGCGCGGCGCGGCCGCGTGAAGCGCCTCAAAAGGACCGCCGGGACCGTTCCCCGTTCATTTGATCGTGGCGCTGATTTCCGCGGCGGCGCGGCTCACCGCCCAGGTCAATTCCGGCCTTTGCGCCGTCGGTTTTTCGTTGATCATGTCGGCAAAAGCTTTTTCGGCGGCGGGGTAGTCCGTGCCGCGGTACCAGGAACGGGCGGTCAGGATCTGCGTGGCGAAAACGCCGACGTCCGGATTGGCCAGCTGATCCTTGATCAGCGCCCGGATGGCGGTCGGCCGTTTGGTGGCGAAGAGAAAATTGGAGACCTTGTCCTGCTGGCTGATGAATTGGATGAAGTCCCACGTTTCATTGGGATGCTTGGTCTTTTTGGAGACCACTTCCAGCGGATACCGGGCCACGTTGAAGATCTTGTTGGGATCGACCTGCGGCAGCGGGGCTATCCCCAGGTCCAGCCTGGGCGCGCGCGCCTTGATCTCCTTGGCGTCGACCGGGTAGCCGAAATAGAAGGCCGTCCGTCCGGTGACGAAGGCGTCGAGCGAGTCGGGCATGCTCGCGTCCCAGGTGCGGTTGGGGGCGCCCTCCATGGCGAAACTGTCGTAGAACATCAGGGCTTCGACGCCCGGCGGGAAGTTGCGGTCGCCGCGGCCTTCGGCCGTGTAGCTGTCGAATTCCGGATAGTTCGAGTCATTGGCCATGATCGCCCCGTTCTGCATCATCAGCGCGGAAACGATGTCGAAAAAATTCCTGACGTTGTCGGCCGCTCCCAGGGCCACGCCCGACTGCTTGATAGCGCCTTTATCGTCGGTCGAGGTCAAAGCGATCGCCTGGTCCATGAGTTCGGTCCAGGTCGCCGGCGGTTCTTCGATCTGGGCGTTCTTGAGCAGGTCCTTGTTGTAATAAAGCGCCAGCGTATCCAGCGACAAGGGCAGGGCGTAGATCGCGTCCTGGGGCCTGTCGCCGGCTTTGGCCGGCGGGGCTTTAAGCACCACGTCCTTGGTCACCAGTTCGACGAACTGGTTGCGCAGTTGGATCATGGACAGCGTCGCCGTTTTTTTGTTCTGGGCGACGATCTGTTTCTGCTGGTTGACCACCATGGTGGGGATGGTCGTTTCCTTGGGCATGGGCAGGAGTTTGGTCTGCCAGCCGCGCAGCCAGACGTTGGGGATGCTGAACATGTCCGGGCCGCGGTCCTCGGCCAGCGCCTCCAGCAGGACCGTGTCGAAATCCTTGACCGGCAGCGTTTTCAGCGTGATCTCCACGTTGGGGTGGGTCTTCTGGTAGGCCGTGATCAGTTCGTTCAGGCTCGCCGGGTCGTCCTCGGTCCGCCAATACTGGAGCTTGACCGGCTTCATTTGCACCGGGGCCGGGCCGAACAGGTTGCAGCCGGCGCCGCCGAAAATAAGGGGGAGCAGGAGGACGGAGAGGATGATCTTGCGCATAAATCCAAGAAAATGATTTTGCTTTATTTTATCAAAAAAAGGCGGTCGGCGCCATGGCCCTGTCTGCCGATAGGCAGGCGCCGCCCCCCCATGGTTACTTTATATGGAGACTTTCGCTTTTTCGGCTTGGCCGGCCTTCAGCACCTGCCTCGATAGCCAGAAGAAGTAACCGACCGTGGCGAAGGTGGCCAGGGTGGGCAGCCAGATGGGGAGATGCGCGCCCAGGCCCTCGCTGATCATGATCGTTCCCAGCAGGCCGATGGAGTACATGGCGCCGTTCTTCAGGTAGCAGTAATTCTTGACGTGTTCGACGCCGCGGATGGTGAACCAGCGGACGACATAGGCGCCCAGGCCGTTGCCAACGAGGATCAGCGGCACGGACAGGGTGAAAGCGAAGGCGCCGAGAACGCCGTCGATGGAGAAGGTGGCGTCAAGGAGCTCGAGATAAAGTATCTTGCTCATGTCGGACACGCCGGTGTTGCCGACCAGGTCGCGCTCGGCCTGTTCGGCGTTGTGCTTGAAGCCGTTGGTGATGAAGAAGGCGGTCGAACCGACGACGGCGCCGAAGGCGACCATCGGACCGATCTTCATGGCTTGCCAGACCACGGCGAGGAGCGTGACCGAGGCCACGGCATAGAACCAGAAGGACATCTTCTGGTGAATGTGCTTTTCGAAGCGGAAGGCGCAGTTCTTCGGCTCCACGAACAGCCAGTAGAAGAAGAGGTAGATGAGGTAAAGCCCGCCGCCCGCCAGCAGGATCGGTTTTTGCCGTTCGATGATGTCGTGGACCAGAGGATCGGAGCTGAAGGTGGCCGTCAGCGCGCCCAGTACTCCCAGCGCCGGGTTGGACAGGTAGACGATCAGGAGCGGCAGGACGCCGCGGACCACGAAGACGGCGATGATGATGCCGTAGAGCAGGAACCAGCGCCGGCCGCGCGGCGACATCGTGGCCAGCACGTCGGCGTTGACCACGGCGTTGTCGACGCTGGAAACGACCTCGAACAGGGTCAGTCCGAGGACGATGATGAGGCCGTCGATGAGGGTCATAGGATGACGTTAGCGGCGGCTCCGGGCGGCGGCGAAGGCCCGGGCGAACAGCGCCGTCAGCAGATAGCCGGGGATGACGAAAGCGGCGACGAGGAAGGTGACCGGCTCGTCTTTTTTCCAGAAGAAAGCGGCCGCGTCATGCAACAGCACGGCCGCGGCCTCGGCGATGAACAGCCTGACCGCGTTCCTTCTGTCCAGCGATAGTATTTTTTCCAATCTGGTCATGGGCGTGGCGGCCGCGGCGCCGGCGTTGCTCCGGTAAAATTACCACCGTGCGGCGTCGCTGTAAATGCGCCGCGGGACGGTCGACGGCGGGTGAGGGGCGGTGGTTCATCGCCCGGGCGGCATCGCCGGTTGTCCGGCCGGACCGCTGTGCTATCATTAAGCGGCTGCTAAGGCGAACCGCGCCGTCCGGTCCGGCGGCTGACAGGATATTTTTATGGAGAAACGGTACCGAGATATTTTTACGGCCGCGGCCGTCATCTTGCTTGGCGCGGTCGTGGTTTACGGTGCGTTGATCGGCGCCCGACCGGCCGGCACCCCCTCCGCTCCGCCGGTCAATGACCGGGCCCCGGCGCCTCCCGCGATCCTCGCGGAGCAGCCGTCCGGCTCCCTGGCCTACCGCGACAGCTGGTACGGTTTT
>CAYPMU010000016.1:0-9050 GCA_964411975.1 uncultured Gammaproteobacteria bacterium
CGCCGGCCGACCAGACCAAACTGGTGCGCTGCATCAGCGGCCGGCTGTTCGACGCCGCCGTGGACATCCGCCGGGGTTCGCCGACCTACGGCAGGTGGTTCGGCCTGGAACTCTCGGCCGAGAACAAGAAAATGCTCTACGTGCCGAGCGGTTTCGCCCACGGCTTCTACGCCCTGACCGACTGCGAACTGCTGTATCTCTGCGGCCGTTCGGGTTACGACAAGTCGGCCGAAGGCGGACTGGTCTACGACGATCCGGACGTCGGCATCGTCTGGCCTTTCGCCGGCCGCGAACCGCTGGTCAATCCGCGCGACGCCGGCTTCCCCGGTCTCAAGGATCTGTCGACGCCGTTCATTTTCGGCAAGTGAGGGGGTCCCGCATGAAAGTCATCATCCTCGGAGCCACAGGCAATCTCGGCCAGGACCTGGCCGCGGCTTTCGCCGCCGCCGGTCATGACGTCGTCGCGCTCGACCGGGCCGAACTCGACGTTCTGGACGAAGCGGCCGTCCGCCGCCGCGTGCTCGAAGAGCTGCCGGCCGCGGTCATCAACGCCGTCGCCTGGAACGACGTCGACGGCGCGGAGGACCCGGCCAAACGCCCTTTCGCTTTCCGGCTGAACGGCGAAGTTCCCGGCCGGCTGGCCGCGATCGCGGCCGAAGCCGGAGCGGCCTTCGTGCACTACAGCACGGACTACGTCTTCGCCGGCACCAAGCCCGAGGGCTACGCGGAAGACGACGAGCCTGGGCCGGTCAACGCCTACGGCGAGAGCAAGCTGGCGGGGGAGCGGGCGGCCTTGGCCGCCGGCGGCCGCGTCTACGTCTGCCGCCTGTCGAAGATCTTCGGCCGCCCCGGGGTTTCGGAGCTGTCCAAACCCAGCTTCGTCGGCGTCATGCTCAAGCTGGCCAAGACCAAGTCGGAACTGAACATCGTCGACGAGGAGGTCGGTTGTCCGACCTATACCAAGGACATCGCCGCGGCCACGATCCGGCTGCTGACCGGCGATTTCGTTCCGGGCGTCTATCATCTGGTCAATTCCGGTCCGGGCGTCACCTGGTACGGGTTCGCCGAGGAGTTCTTCGGCCTGCTGGGCGTCCAGACCAGGCGCCTGCCGGTCTCTTCGGATAAGTTCCCCAAGCCGGCCCGGCGGCCGAGATCCGCGCCGCTCCTTAATACGAAATTCCCGCCCTTGCGAAGCCGCCTCGAAGCGCTCCGGGAGTTCTTCCGGGAAAATCCCGACTTAGTAGCTTGAAGAGGCCGCGCTCGCGGCTTCTTTTCTTATCCGGCAGGGATTGACAAAGCGGTCATTCCTGCTAATTTGAGCGGAAGCCGATAATGACTATCGGTCGGTACCGGGAGGTGCGCGTTGGCCATAACCACGATCCTGTCCGATCTGGGCAACGTCGTCGTTCATTTCGACAACCAGAAGATGTTCCGCGACTTCGCCGTGCTGTCAGGAATGACCCAGCGGGAGGTCGAAGATGTCCTGTTCGGCCGGGACGCGGGCGGCAGCTACCTGCTGGCCCGCTACTCGTCGGGGCAGATCACGACCAAGCAGTTCCGCTGCTGTTTCTTCCACGCGCTGGGACTGTGCGGCGCGGTCGGCGCCCACACCGTCTTCGAGGCCGCCTTCTGCGACGTGTTCACGCCGAACCAGCCGGTCATCGACCTCTGGCGCCGGCTGCGGCGGAGCGGCATCACGCTCACGGCCGTGACCAACGTCGAGGAGATCCGCTACCGCTGGCTTTGCCGCATGGGCGTCATGGACCTCTTCGATCACGCGCTGACCTCTTTCGAGGAAGGGCTGCTCAAGCCGAGCGAGGAGTTCCTGATCCGGGCCCTGGACCGTTCCGGCGCCAAGGCCGAGGAGACCGTCTTCATCGATGACATCGACGCCAACCTGGCGCCCGCGGCCAAATTGGGTATCCTGACCCACTGCTACCGCGACGACGCCGGCCTGATGCGGTTCCTGGAAGACCAGGGCCTGCCCGCCAGGCCGTGACTTCGGCCCCGATCCGACGGATCGGGGCTTTTCTTGTGCACAAAACACTTTGACTAAGATCACCGACTGTTTTAAGCTGAATGATGCTATGAAAGCGCTCATCACCGCCGGCGGACGCGCCACGCGCCTCCGGCCGATAACCTGGACCATCAATAAACACCTGATACCCTTGGCCAACAAGCCGATGATCTTTTACGCGATCGAGAAGATCGCCGAGGTCGGGGTCAAGGAGATCGGCATCAATGTCAATCCGGGCGACACGGAGATCGCCAAGGCGGTCGGCGACGGCAGCCGCTGGGGCGTGAAGATCACCTGCATCGAGCAGACCGGAGGCCCCAAGGGGCTGGGGCACATCATCAAGGTGGCCCGGCCGTTCCTGGGCGACGACGACTTCATTTTCTACCTGGGCGACAACATCATCCTCGGCAGCATCAGCGATTTCGTCGGCAAGTTCCGCGCGGAGAAGCCTAATGCGCTCCTGGCCCTGGCCAAGGTCCGCGACCCGCAGCGTTTCGGCGTGCCGGAACTGCGCGACGGTCGGATCGTCCGGGTCGACGAGAAGCCGGCGGAACCCAAGAGCGATTTCGCCGTCACCGGCATCTACGTTTACGACAAGAACGTCTTTAAGGCCGTCGACGCCATCCGGCCGTCGGCCCGCGGCGAGTACGAGATCTCCGACGTCCACACCTGGCTCATCGAACACGGCTTCGCCGTCGGTTACGAAGAGATCACCGGCTGGTGGAAGGACACGGGCAAGCCGGAGGACCTGCTCGAGGGCAACCAGCTGCTTTTGGCCGAATTGGCCGGGGCCGGCATGAAGAACGAAGGCGAGGCCGCGCCGACGGCGGTGCTTAACGGCCGCGTCCGCGTCGGCCGCGGGACGAAGATCGGCGGCAAGGTGCTGATCCGCGGACCGGTGGTCATCGGCGACAACTGCGTCATCGAGAACAGCTACATCGGCCCCTACACCTCCATCGGCAACGGCGTCGAGGTCTACAACACGGAGATCGAGCATTCCGTGGTCTTCGACAACGTCGACATCAACTGCTCCAAGCGCATCGTCGACAGCCTCATCGGGCACAATGCCACCATCGTTTCCGCCCATTCGACCATGCCCATGGGCCACAAGCTGATCATCGGCGACAATTCCGTCGTCGAGGTCTGAAGCCGTCTTCGGTCAAGTTGAACCCCGCCTTAGGGCGGGGTTTTTGAACTCGGGCGCCGGTCCGGTCGGCCGGACGGCGGGATTGACAGAACCCCCAGATTCATTAAGGTTGATGCAGTCCTTTTCACATCGCCCGGAGGTGGTACATGGCACGTCGGCGCTGGCTGATCTTGATAGACCTGGACGACACGCTCATGCCGACCAACTATCGCTATATCGAGGCCTCGTGGCGCTGCGGGATGATCCTGTCCCGGGCCCTGGGGTACAATACGCCCTACCCGCTGGACATCGCCCGCATGGAGTTCGAGATCGACCGCGAACTGGGCAAGGAGTACGGGTTCAAGATCGACCGTTTCCCGCTGAGCTGGGTCAAGACCTACGAACGGCTGTGCGCGGAATACGGCATGGAGCCGGACGGCGAGGTCAGCGCCCTGCTGCAGAACACCGCCAGCCGGTTCCGCTACGGCCCGTTCTCGGCGTTCAAGGGCGTCAAGGCCGCGCTGGAGAAGCTGCGCCGCCAGGGGCACGAATTGCACCTGGTCACGCTGGGCGACACGACGCTGCAGCGGCGCAAGCTCGACCAGACGGGCCTGGCCGGCGAGTTCGTTTCCGTGCATATCGTCGAACGCGATAAGAAGCTGGCCATGCAGGAAGTGCTCAAGGAGCGCGGCGGGCCGGCGCTGATGATCGGCGATTCCAAGCTCAAGGATATCCTGCCGGCCAATGAGCTGGGCATGGTCACGATCTGGATCCCCAGCCAGACCAAGTCCCCCAAGGACGCCGAGATCAAGCCCGATTTCACCATCCGTTCCTTCAGCGAGATCATGAACGTCATGGACAAGCTCGACGGCGTCCTGGCGCGCAAGAAACGCAGATGAAGAGAAACCGCCCGATCCACGGGCGGTCTTTTTTTATTGCGAATAGGTTCGATGATGCGGGGATCCGAAACGTTTCGCATCCCCGCATCTCCCTACAGGTCCCGTTCGAAGACGCCCTTGCTGTTGCCGGCGGCGCCGACCAGCAGGAGCAGATCGCCCCCGGGGTCGAGGCGAAAGGCCTTGATGCCGGTGAGTTTGGTCAGCTCGAAATTGTTGCGTTCGCCGCGGTCGTCGATCTCGATGGCGGAGATGCTGCCGGCGGTGGAATAGACCAGGTCGCGGCCGTCGGGATGCCAGGCGGCGCCGGTCAGGGGCGCCCCCAGTCTGGTGACCAGCTGCGGCGTTCCGACGGCGGGGTCGAGCACGTAGATCTCGAAATCATTCCACAGCAAGACCCGGCCCTCGCCCGGGCCGAGTTCCCAGGCCGCGCGGGCGGCGCCGGTCTTGGCCGCCAGCCGGCCGCTTTGCCGGTCGATCAGCAGGCCGGAACCGCCGTCTTCGGCCAGCGCCAGGTAACGGGCGTTGGCGTCGGTGAAGGAGTATCGGCCGTCCGGCAGGTCGGCCAGCGTTTCCGCGCCGCCCCGCCCGTTAAGCGTGATCTTTTCCAGGACGACCTTGTCGGCTTCGGATTCGAGAAGGTAGGCTTCGCGTCCGACGGCGACGGCATCCTGGATCCGCGGCGACAGGATGACGGAGGACAAAGTCCCGGTCGCCGGATCGGCGGAGAACAGGCCGCGGGCGGTCGTGATGACCAGGACCGATCCGTCGCTGGACCAAGCCGCTCTCTGCCAGCTGTCGCGCGGCAGGTTGAACGGCGGGGCGGCGGCCGCGGCGGACGCCGTCGGATAGACCGACAGCTCCCGGCCGCCATCGGCCAGGGTCGCCTGGAGCATGATGTGCGCCCCGGCCGGGGACCAGACGATCTCCGCGTCCGCGTACTTGTCCGGGCTGAACCTGGCCAGGAGCGAGGTCGCCGCCGTCTGCCGGTCGTAGACGACCAGCTCCAGCCCTTCCTGGCCGCGCCGCAACATGGCGACCCGCCGGCCGGCGGCGTCGAAGGCGGCGCTCGCGGCGTCCCCCGGCTCCAGCAGCCTGGGGACGGCGTCCCTGAACAGGACCACGTCCCTGGTGAAGGTGGTCTCGCCGCTCCTGACTTCGAGCACCTTTTGCCAGGGGAGGTAGCCGGTCTTTTCCAGGCGCACGACGTAGCGTTCCGGCAGCAGCCGGAAGAGCGACGTCGGCGTCGGCCGGCGTTGGAGTTTGCCGTTGATATAGATGCTGGCCGCGGCCGGCCGGGAATCCAGGACCAGGATGCCGGTCTTTTCCAGCCGCGACCGGCGCCAGTTATAGCGGTAGCCTTTGGTCGTCAAAACCACCAAGGGCGCGGTCGCGGCGAAGCCCAGGAGGAACATGGCGGCGATGATCTTGCGGGTGCGGGCGGTCATGTCGGGGTCTTTTATCGGCGAGGATAACTCGGCGGTTTTTTGTTGCCAAAGTGGGGCCGCGAGAGTATCATTTCACTGTATGATTTCCCGCAAGGCCAAGGAGAAAAAGCTCAAGAGAACATCCGGGCCGGCGTCGGCCAAATGCGCCCCGGTCGTCCCGGGGCCCACGCGTTTCGTCATCCGCGGCGGCCAGCCGCTCAACGGCGAGATCCGCGTCGGGGGAATGAAGAACGCCGTGACGCCGATACTGGCGGCGACGCTGCTCATGAGCGAGCCATGCGTCATCCGCAACGTGCCCCGGCTTTCCGACGTGGAAAGGATGTTGGACATCCTCCGTTCCCTGGGTTCGTCCGTGGAATGGACCGGAGACCACGAGGTCACCGTCGATACCAGGAAGGCCGACATCGCTTCGATCGACGCCCGGGCCGTGAAGAGCATGAGGTCGTCGATACTGCTGTTGGGAGCGCTCCTGTCCCGGTTCCATCGCGTCGAACTGCCCGAGCCGGGCGGCTGCATCATCGGCAATCGGCCGATCGACGACCATCTCTTCGCGTTCGAAGCGCTCGGCGCCAAGATCGTCAGAGAGGACGGCCTGTACCGGCTTTCCGCCGATAAGCTCAAGGGTACCACCATCTTACCAGTTTTTTCGGTTACGGCAACGGAGAACGCCATCATGGCCGCCGTCCTGGCCGAGGGGCGGACGGTGATCAAACTGGCCGCCGCCGAGCCTCACGTGGCCGACCTGGCCAAGTTCCTCAACGCCGCCGGAGCGCGCATCAGCGGCGCCGGCAGCCACGTCATCGTCATTGACGGGGTCAAGAAGCTGCGGGGGGCCGATCACGCCGTCATCCCCGACCAGATCGAGGTCGGCACGCTGGCGGTCATGGGAGCGGTGACCAAGGGCACGCTCCGGATCAGCGGCACCGAACCCGGGCATCTCGACATCATCCTGCTCATGCTCAAGCGCGCCGGGGTCAGATACGAGGTCGACGGCGACGCGCTGACCGTCGGTTCGCAGACCTCCCTGCGGTCGTTCCGGTTGCAGACCTTGCCGTATCCCGGTTTCCCGACCGACCTGCAGGCGCCCTTCGGCGTCCTGGCCACGCAGTGCGGCGGCCCGACCCTGATCCAGGACCCGATGTACGAAGGCCGGCTGGGTTACATCAACGAACTCATCAAGATGGGCGCCAACGCCGTGATCTGCGACCCGCATCGGGTGCTGGTCACCGGCCCGACGCCGCTGTACGGCACGGAGATCCGCGGACTGGACCTGCGGGCCGGCGCCACCCGGGTGATCGCCGGGCTCATCGCCCAGGGCGAGACCGTGCTGCACGGGGCCGAGGTGATCGATCGCGGTTACGAGGACCTGGACGGCCGCCTGCGGGCGGTCGGCGCCGATATCGTCAGGCATTAAACCGGGACCAGTTCAGAATGATCATGGATATGGAGAATCAACAGATCGGACCACTCGCCATTACGCCGGCACCGCCCCTGACGCCGCGCGGCAGCGACCGCGTTCGGCGCAATTATGCCGCAGGGGCCGCTTCGGCCGTGCTGATCATCATCGGTTTCGTCGCCGGTTCTTATTATGCCGGCCTGCAGGTCCAGCCGGCTCCGGCCGGGGCGCAGTGCCTGGGGGAAGTGGTCGGCAAGGATTCGCCGCCGCCTTACGCCCTGAAAGACGTCAATTTCGCCGATTTCTGGAAGATCTGGAAGACGGTCAAGGACCGGCATGTTTCCAAGGACGTTTCCGACGTCGAACTCTACTACGGCTCGATCTCCGGGATGGTCGGGGCGCTGCAGGACCCGTATTCGGTCTTCTTCGACCCGGAATACGCCAAGAAATTCGCCGACGAGCTGTCCGGGACCTTCGAGGGCATCGGCGCCGAGATCGGCGTGAAGAAGAATCAGCTGACCGTCATCGCCCCCTTGCCCGATACGCCGGCGGAGAAGGCCGGCCTGATGGCGGGCGACAAGATCCACGCCATCGACGGCGTCGACACCGCCGGCATGTTCGTCGATGAGGCCGTGTCGCGCATCCGCGGCGAGAAGGGGACGGAGGTCAAGCTGCTGATCGGCCGGGACAGTTGGACCGAGGCCAAAGAGATCACCCTCGTCCGCAACACCATCGTGGTCGAGTCGGTAAAATGGAAGATGACCAAAGCCGACGGCAAGCGCATCGGCGTCATCACCGTGTCCCGGTTCAACGAGGATACGGCCTCCGGTTTCAGCCAGGCGGTCCGGTCGCTGCTGCTGGAGGATCCCGACGGCCTGGTCCTGGACCTGCGCAACAATCCCGGCGGCTTCCTGGACACTGCCGTCAAAATGGCCGGCGAATGGGTCCCCAATGACGTCATCGTCAAGGAGAAGATCAGCGACGGCGAGGACCAGGATTACCGCTCCGACGGCGGCGCCCGTCTGACCGACCTGCGCACGGTCGTGCTGGTCAACGGCGGTTCGGCTTCGGCCTCGGAGATCGTCGCCGGCGCCCTGCAGGATTACGGCAAAGCGACCGTGGTCGGCGAACAGACCTACGGCAAGGGCTCGGTCCAGGATTACACCGAATTCGACGACGGCTCCGCCCTGAAACTGACCGTGGCCCTGTGGTTCACGCCGAAAGGCCGGTCCATCGACAAGGACGGCATCGCCCCGGACGTGCTGCTCCAGAACACCCCGGAAGATTTCGACAACGACCAGGACCCGCAGCTGGACAAGGCCCTGGAACTGGCGGGCCAGCCGATGGCCGTTCCGGCCGCCGGCAACGACGCGGCCGCGATCCAACCCCAGACCGACTATGAGGTCAGCGACGCCGCCAAGCCATAAGCCCAAACCCCGCCCGCGGCGGGTCAAGGTGGAGATCTCCGCCGGCGGCATCGTCTTCAAACGCGCGCCCCAGGGCATCCTCATCGGCATGATCCTCGACCCCTTCGCCAAATGGGCTTTCGCCAAGGGCCATGTCGAGCCCGGCGAGACCATCGAGCAGGCCGCCTTGCGCGAGACCAGGGAGGAGATGGGTCTGGACGCGCTGCGCATCGTGGCGCCGCTCGGCCGCATCGATTTTTGGTTCCGCGACCGCTATCGTCCGGAAAGTCGGGGCACGCTGATACACAAGTTCGTGCACTATTTCCTGTTGCAGGCGCCGCCCGAGGCCCAGGGCCGGCCGCAGCGCCAGGAGAAGATCCGCCGCGTCATTTGGGTCAGCCTGAAACAGGCCATGACCAGGTCCAGCTACAAGGACGTCCAGCCCATGCTGGCCAGGGTCAACGAATATTTCGCGTCGCCGGCGCGCGGGCGGAGAGGGCGCGGCGGCGAACGACGCCGGCCGGTACAGCCGTCCCTCGCGGCGTCCCGGCACCGGCGCCAGCCGGCAGCCGGCCGCTGAAGAACCTATGAAAGTCATCCTGCTCAAGAACGTCCCGGGCATCGGCAAATTCGGCGACATCAAGGACGTGGACACGAGGCTCCTCGTGACGTTGATGGACGCCGGCTACGTGCCCGTCGTGGCCTCCCTCGCCGCCGACGAGGAGGGCCGGCCCCTCAACATCAACGCCGACACGGTGGCC
>CAYPMU010000016.1:9060-11066 GCA_964411975.1 uncultured Gammaproteobacteria bacterium
CGGCGACATCAAGGACGTGGCCGACGGTTACGCCCGGAATTTCCTGTTCGTCCGGGAACTGGCGGCGCCGGCCGACGAGCGGCTGGCCCGGAGGATCGGCCAGGACCAGGCCGCCGGCGCGATGAAACAGCAGCGGCAGCTCGACCGCCTGCGGGAACAGGCCCGCAAACTGGACTCGCTGACGCTGGAATTCACCGAAAAAGTTTCGCCGGCCGGCAAGCTGTTCGCGGCCATCGGCGGCCAGCGCCTGGCGGAAGAACTGTCCGCCCGCGGTTTCGAGGTCGGCCCGCAGGACATCGCGCCGGAAAAGCCGATCAAGGAGCCGGGGAGTTATCGGGTCGCCGTTTCGCTGGGCCGCGGGTTCAAAGGCGCTATGCGCTGCCTGGTCCACGCCGCCCGTTCGTCCTAATTAGGCTTAAGCTCGGGGAAAAAGGTATGGCAAAATACATCTTCATCGTCGGCGGCGTCATGTCCGGCGTCGGCAAAGGAGCGGCGAGCGCTTCCATCGGCCGGATCCTCCAGAGCCACGGCTATTCGGTCACGGCCATCAAGATCGATCCCTACATCAACGTCGACGCCGGGACGATGAATCCCATCGAGCACGGCGAGGTCTTCGTCACCGCCGACGGCGACGAGACCGATCAGGACATCGGCAACTACGAGCGTTTCCTGGACGTGGACATCGGTTCCATCAATTACATGACCACCGGCCGGGTCTACCGCACGGTCATCGACAAGGAACGCAACCTGGAATACGGCGGCCGGACGGTCGAGGTCGTGCCTCACGTCCCCGAAGAGGTCATCCGCCGGATCAAGGCGGCGCAGCGCCAGGCCAAGGCCGATTTCGTCATGGTCGAGATCGGCGGCACGGTCGGCGAGTACCAGAACATCCTTTTTCTGGAGGCGGCGCGCATGCTGCGCCTGAACCAGCCCAAGGACGTCCTAGTCGCCCTGGTCAGCTACCTGCCCATACCTTCGAAGACCGGCGAGATGAAGACCAAGCCCACCCAGTACGCCGTGCGCACGCTCAACGGCACGGGCATCCAGCCCGATTTCATCCTTTGCCGCGCGGAGAAGCCCGTCGACGAGCCGCGGCGCCGGAAGCTGGCGATCAACTGCAGCATGCGGGCCGAGGACATCATCTCCGCTCCGGACATCGACAGCATTTATGAGATACCGCTCAATTTCGAGAAGGAGCGCCTCGGCCAGAGGATCCTTAATAAATTCGGCCTGCGGCCGCGCCGTTCGGACCTGAACGCCTGGCGGCGCATGGTCGCGAGCATCAAGAGCTCCTCGCGGCCGGTGCGCATCGCCATGGTCGGCAAATATTTCGCCTCCGGCAGCTTCACCCTGTCCGACGCCTACCTGTCGGTCATCGAAGCCGTCAAACACGCCGCCTGGAGCCAGAAGGCCAAACCGGTCATCGACTGGGTCAACTCCAGCGATTACGAGGGCCGGCCGGCGGAGCTGCGCCGCCTCCTGGCCGCCTATGACGGCATCGTCGTGCCCGGCGGCTTCGGCCAGCGGGGCATCGAAGGCGTCATCCAGGCCATCCGTTTCGCCCGGGAGAAAAAAAAGCCTTATCTCGGCCTGTGCTACGGCATGCAGCTGGCCGTGGTGGAATTCGCCCGCAATGCCGCCGGACTGACCCGGGCCAACACCACCGAGATCGATCCCGATTCGCCGCATCCGGTCATCCATGTCATGCCCGAACAGGAGGCCATCCTGCGCCAGAAGAAATACGGCGGTTCGATGCGGCTCGGCTCGTATCCCTGCATCCTGGCCAAAGACACGGTCTCGCGCCGCGCCTACGGCCGGGCCGAGATCGACGAGCGCCACCGTCACCGCTACGAATTCAACAACGCCTATCGCGAGCGCCTGCGGCAGGCCGGCCTGGTCATCGCCGGCACCTCGCCCGACGGCCTGCTGGTCGAGGTCATCGAACTGCCCGGCCATCCGTTCTTCGTCGGCACCCAGTTCCATCCGGAATTCAGGTCCAGGCCGCT
>CAYPMU010000017.1:0-10915 GCA_964411975.1 uncultured Gammaproteobacteria bacterium
GACGAAAACGACCCAAAAGTTGTCTGACGGTTTTTGAGTGAAAACCGTCTGACGACTTTTGTAAAAATAAAGCAGCACCCCGTTGGAGGACGGGGTGCCGCTTTTTTTGGGTGGTCGCGCGAGTCTTTAGCACTCGCCGAGCCCGGCCGGTTTTTCATCCATCCCCCTTCGCCCTTGCGGGCTACGTGGGACGGTGTGGGAACCGGACAACCCTCTAAGAGTCCTTATTTGGACATCGTGACAGCCGGCGACGTAAGGCCCTTGACCTTCCAACCAGCGGCCCAGTCAGCCGTAAGGAGGCTGTGACCAACGGCGGACAGATCGGACCAGACGAAGTTGTTGGCAACCAGACCGGCGAGCGTGCCAGTGGCATCGGCCGCATCGGTCAGGGTGTTCGTGCTGACGCTGTCGGAAGCGGCAGAGCCAGTCACGGCCATGAAGATGTCGAAGGACTTGGAAGTACCAGCCTGGATCGTCTTCTCGGCAGCCAGGGTCAGGGTCACCACGGGCGCGGCATAGGTGGCAGCGCTGAGGGTGACGAAGTCACCGTTGACCTCCTGGAGAGTCGTGACGAGCGGGGTCGCGTTCAGACCGAACGTGCCGCCAGCCATACCCTCGACGGAGTTGACGATGATCTGGCCGAGAGCGATGTCACCGGCCGCATCGGCGGCGACAGTGACGCGGATGACCACTTTGGAGCCATCAGACAGCACGGTGTTCGGGATCGAGACCGAGACGGTCGGCTTGGACCGGCGCAGCGACTTGACGTTGCCCGCCTTGTCGCCGCCGGGGATCGCCACGATGTTCGTGGACGAACCGGCCGAAGTCCCGCGGACCTCGAAGGAGTAAACACCGACGGTGTCCTTCAGGGTCACGGTGACCAGGGAACCGGTGGTCGCGCCAGAACCGCTGACGGAGCTCAGATTACCCTTGACCGTGAGGACCTTGGAACCGTCCTTCGGAATGACGAAGTTGAGGCCGGAGAAGTGAGCATCACCAGCGCCGTCAACCATGGCCGGGCCGCCGATCAGCGTCGAGCCGTCGTAGAGGCTCAGGCTGATGACGCCAGCAGCCGTGGCGACATTGAGGCTGGCTTTGGTCAGCTTCAGTTCCTCGTCGGTGGCGGTCAGCTTGTACTTGGCCAGGACGACGTTGGAGCTGTTGCCGACGACGATGCCGGCTTCAGACTCGGTGTCATCCGGGGCCAGAGCGACCGCGATGGTACCCGCAGCCTTGATGGTCATGACGTTGCCAGTGACCGGGAAGGCGCCGAGGTCCGGAGCGACGATGGCGTTGCCGTCCGGATCAGTGACCGAGACGTCGCCGATGGCGGCGATGTCGAAGCGCAGCTGATCGGAGTTCAGGATCACCGAAGCGATGGACGAGGACATGTTGGCCTTGAGGACCAGGGACTTGGTCTGGCCCTTGCCGATGACCATGTTCAGGTTATCGAAGACCATCGTGCCGTCAACGCCGGCGCCCGGGGACTTGGTGGCACCCAGCTGGGTGGAACCATCCCACAGGTTGGCGGTGAGGACGCTGTCGGCGATCGTGGCGGTCTCGCCCGGATCGACGTCGAGGCCGAGATCAGAGTCATCGTAATCCTGACCCTGGACGAAGTCGACGATCGCCGTGTCGGCGTTGATGTAACCAGTGACCTTGATGCTGCTGACCTTGATGTCAGAGGCATCGCCGGCCTTGATGGAAACGCCGAGCAGGCTGACGCCCTGCGAACCCTGGATGTAGGTCTGGGCGACCGGGGTCGAAGCGACCGAGAAGGTAGCCGTGGCCTTCTTGATGGTGTGGGCGTTGCCGGAGATGATCGTCCCCGGGACGAAGTCGGCGGCGGCCAGGTTGGTGCT
Organism: uncultured Gammaproteobacteria bacterium; assembly: GCA_964411975.1. Classification (GTDB taxonomy): domain Bacteria; phylum Patescibacteriota; class Patescibacteriia; order SG8-24; family SG8-24; genus CAYPMU01. The sequence goes on from CAYPMU010000017.1 coordinate 1,863, forward strand.
GTTATCCAGGTTGCGGATCTGACCAACCATGGTCGGGAGGTCGAGGGAGATGGTGACCTTGCCACCAGCAACCGCGGCGCTGTTGACGTCGGCCGTCACCTTGAAGGTGCGGGCCTGACCGGCCGAGAGATTGAAGACCTCGGTGAAGTCGTAGTTGACCGTGGCGTTGACGCCGGCTTTCGGACCGGCGACGACGGCGCCCGTGGCGACATCGGTGATCTTGAGGTCATCGAGTTCGGCCTGCAGGCCGCCGGTGTGGACCAGGTCGAGAGCGGTCTTCTTGACCTCCAGGTTGGCCGCGGCGGCCATCGTGAAGTTGAAGAGCTCAACGTCCTTGGCGTTGGCGGCGATGTCCTTGGCGGCCGGGCCGTTGAAGGTAACGGTCAGCTGACCGGCCTCAACCTTGCTGGCGGAGCAGTTGCCGGCAGCGGGCGGACCCGCGGTGCAACCGGTGCCGTCATAAGAACCGGCCGGGACGTCGGCAGCGGCGCTGCTGACCATCACGCCATAGCCATAGGTCTGACCCGTGGCCAGGAGGTCGGCTTTCTGGTCGAGGTAGAACAGGACGGTGTCACCGGCGCGGATGGAACCGGCCAGATCGCCGTACAGTTCGAAGGTGCGGGAGTTGCCCTTCTCCATGGTGAAGCCCGAAGCCAGGACCAGAACGGCCTGATCCTTGTCATTCAGACCGGCGACGGAGGCGACGGTCAGTCCGGCCTGCTTCAGCACCAGGTTGCTGATGTTGGAGCGGCTGACGGAACCGGCGTAGTACAGGACGACCTTGTTGAGGACGACGTCCTCAGCGGCGCCGGCGGAGAGCTTGAGCTCAGCCAGCTTGGCGCCGAGTTGACCGGCCTTCGGGTTGGAGATGGTGCCGGACTTGTCGATAGCGATGCCACCGACGGCGACACCGGCCAGGGTGAAGGACGGACCGGACAGCGGGAGACCGCTGGCGGCGACCGTACCGGCGTTCATGGAGACGAGCTGCATGGAGTTGACGTCACCGGCCAAAGCCGCGGGGGCGTTGGCGATGTCGGCAACCAGCATCAGGCTCTTGGTCTCACCGGCAGCCAGGGCCAGGTTCAGACCGCTGAAAGCGGCTTCGTTCGAGGTGGCGTTGATCGTCCGACCAGTGGTCAGGCGGTTGTAGCCCTCGTAAACGTAGACCCAGGCGAAATCGGCAGCCTGGCCAGGACCAGTGCGGCGCACGGTCATGGAGTCGACGATCATGGCCGAAGAACCGCTGTTGCGGACATCGACCTTGAGCATCGTGACGCCAGTGGCGTTCAGCGGCAGGGTGCCGCCGACCGGCTGGGACGCGCTCAGCATGGCGTTCAGAGCACCGGTAACGGTGCCGCCGGCGCCAAGGTTCTTGTCAACGTTGATGGACGCGGCCGCGGTGGAAACGCCGCTGGGGCTGAAAGCGGAGGCGGAAGCGACATCAGAACCAATCGTGTAATTGGTAAAGAAGGCATCCGGCACATCCTCGATCATCTGGTTCCAGCTGGCGCCATAGAGGGTCACGGCGACGGCCTCAGAGGTGACCCAGCGAAGGGTGCCATGAGCGTCGACCGCATATACTTTGGGGTCAGTGGTGATCTTCACCATCTTGACGCCCGGCTTGTAGGTGACATTGCCGCCGATGGCCATGGCGGCCAGTTCGGCGTCAGTGATGACCTGAACCTGGCTGAAATCGGAGTACCAGGTCTTGTAGGTCTTCTCGTTCGGGAAGACGTAGCGCTTGCCGTCCGCGCCGACGTAGTAGACGGCGGGCAGCGAGGCCTTGACCAACGAACCCGAAGCGGCAGCGGACGCCGAAAGCGGCGCCAGCAGCGCGGAGAGCCCGATGGACCAGGCGATCGTCGTAGCCACGACGGCCACGGTGAAAGCCTTCCTGCTCATTCTCAATGCTTGACTCATAATTAGGGTAAACCTTTCTTTAAGTGTTCCCTTGCCTAACGGCGCGGGAGAATCGCACGTGCAGCGTCCTTTCTTAAGGGACCCGACCTTTTGCTGACGCGTTAATGAACATGGATATACAGGTCTCAATACGCTTCCCGGCTCGCCGCCTGACGGCGGCTCGCTTCGAAGCATATCTTTTTGGCGACCGATTTGCGGGACTGTCCCCTCTCACGGGTGTAAATAACCGCGGCGCTTGCCGCGCCCCGGGACGGTCCGGCTAACGGCTGCCAGACCCAACAGCATCATCCGAAGCTTCGGGTGATCCTGCCGGGACCGGAGTCGCTTCCGCGGGCTCTTCTTTATTGGTTTCGACGTCGGCCTCGATCTTGGTTTCCTCGGCCGGGACGGCCTCCGCCGCCTCCTGGGCCTGCTGTTCGACGGCCGCCTCGACCTCCTTGGTCAGTTCGGCCACTTCGACGATCTTGGACAGCGCCGCCTGGTACTGCCGGTCCTTCAAAAGCTCCTTGGCCGCGGCGATGGCCGCCTTGGCCTGGGTGGTCTGGGACGCGACCGACTCGCCGTCCCGGGCGGCGGCCGTGTCCAGCTTGGCCTCGGCCTGGCGGATGCGGTCCTCGAACTTGTTGTCGATCACGGCGCGCGGCGTGCTGGTGTCGCCGGCCAGGTGCTTCTCGACGATGACGGCCATGGCGGCGATGGTCACGCCGTCCAGGAGGTCGCGGGTGCGGGCGACGTCCGGCTGCAGCGCGGCCGGCAGCGAACCGGCGGCCTGGCGCAGGACGTTCTGGTAGACGGCCATCTTCCGCTCGGTCAGCTTGGCCGTTTCGACCACGCCGGCCGGATCGGCGGCGCGCAGCTTCTCCATGCCGGCCTGCAGCGCCAGGACCTCCTCGCCGAAGGCTTCGAGCACGGAGGCGACCAGCTCCTGGTCGGCCGCCGGACCTTCGGCCAGCTTGGCGATCTCGTCCAGGCGGCGGTCGGCGATATCGGTGTGCAGGCGGGCGCGGTACTCGTCATTGGGGGCCAGCAGCAGCTGCGCGCGTTCGATGGCCAGTTTCATTCCATAGAAGGTCTGTCCCGGGGCCGAGTCGCGGTAGGCCTGGGCCGAGATCAGGCCGCCGCCGAAGACGGTGCCGATGACCAGCATGAAGATGCCGATGCCGCGGGCGGCCAGCGCCAGGCTCTCGGTCGGAACGAAGATATTGAAAAAGTGGCGCATGTATCCGCCGAAGGCCTCTTTCGCGCTCTGGTCCGTCGTGTTGCGGACCTGCATCATCAGGATGTCGCGATTCTGTTTAACCCAAGCCTCGTGCGGGGCGCCACCTCGCCGTTCACTTTTTACCGCGGACAGGATTTTCTGGAGTTCTTTGCCGGTCATGTTCAATGATGTCGGATAGCGCCTTGGTCGCCCGGTGAAGGAGGACCCTGACGTTCGCCGCCGATTTTCCGAGAGCCGCGGCGATCTCGCCGGTCGTCAGTTCGTCCAGATACTTCATGATGACGACCTCGCGGTACTCGTCCTTGAGTCCCCGCAGCTTCTCGATGACCAGGGTCATGTCGAACCTGGTCTCGACGTCCCGAAGGAGTTTCTCGCTGCCGACCTCGGAGGCTTCGCTCAGGCGCTCATCGTCCGCGGGCACGTCGCCCCGCTCGCACGCCGACCGGCGGTAGTAGTCGATGACCACTGACCGGGCGATGCTGTAGAGGAGCGCCTGCAGATGAGGCACTTCGCGTTTCTCCTTGAGGTACTGCCAGGCTTTGAGAAACGTCTCGGATGTAAGATCTTCCGCCTGTTCCGCCGAAGAGACCTTGAAGTAGACGAACCGGTAGATCTGCTTCACGTAGGCGTCGTAGACCATGCCAAAAGCTTCCGGGTCTTTCTTCGCCCTTATGCGGAATAGGAGGAATTTTTCTTTTAAAAGACTACGCACAATCTGACGGCAAAAAGAAAAACGTGTTACAGACACGCACTCCTTAAAACTGCGAACTAGTATATGCAAGAAACCGAAAAAAGGCAAAATGGGGATATTGCGGCCTTATTCAGAAAGCCGGGGAGCGCTGGAGTACTGGGGCGCTGGGGTCATGACGTGACTTGGAGGTTGAACTAATTAGTCGCGGGATGATCTCGCACTTGACTATTTAGGCTATCTTTGTCTACAATAGTGTTGACAAAGGCTGGCCAGCCTTAATTGCCGCTGGAGCCGCCTGAACAACGAAGATCGCGCCGTCTGCCGGCGCTCCCCTATCCACGCCTCGACTCGACGAGCGAGGCCGAAGTATACTGGAACTATGAACATCATCCGCGTTTCCATCTCCGAAGCCTCGCGCCTTTTCGGGGTATCCACCCGGACCGTCCGCCGCGCCATCACCGTCGGCGAGATCACCTACGTCGTGGTCCGCGGCCGCTACAAGGTGAACTTCGAGAGCCTGGTGCGCTGGTCGCAGGCCAGGCCGACGGTGCGCAACAAACTTTCGCGCGAAGGCATCGGCCAGTTCGTCGACCGCTGGAAGATCCACAACCGCCTGTACAGCCCGAATCCGAAAGTATTGGAGAGTGAGAAGTGAACGGCGGCCGATCCTAAAAAATAGTTCCATCTTCATGAACCGGACAGACGCGAAAAAACTGGTCATCAAGATCGCCCTGGGGCTGCTCGCCGCGGCGGCCGTTTTCGCGCTGGCCGTCTCCTCCGCCGCCGCCGCGACCCTGAAGACGCCGGCGGACAAGTTCGTGCGCACCGCCAACTACTACCTGAAGGCCGGCACCGACATCCGGCCGGAACATTACGCCCAGCTGGCCCGGTACGACCTGCTGGTCTTCCCGGCCGAGGCGCAGATCTACAACCGCGCCATGTTCCAGAAGCTGCGCGAACTGAACCCGACCGTCATCATCCTGGCCTACGTCCCGTCCAAGTCCTACAACTACGGCTGGACCGACGACCTGCACCGGGAGCTGCGCGCCGGCATCCAGGACGACTGGTGGCTGTTCGACCCGTCCGGAAACAACATCTCGGTCTGGAGCAACACGGCGGTGATCAGCGGCGCCTCGCAGTGGAACGCCTACCTGCCCAAGTTCGTCGCCGAAAAGATCTGGTCCACCGGGCTGTGGGACGGCGTCTTCTACGACGAGTTCTCCAACAACATCTCCTGGGTCAACGGCGGCTACATCGACCTGCACCGCGACGGCATCCGGGACGACCTGACCCTGGCCGACGTCGCCTGGCGCCGCGGCATGGTCAACATCCTCAGGAACACCCGCGAGCGGCTCGGGCCGGACGCCGTGATCATCACCAACGGCGACTCGACCGACGAACTCCAGCCCTTCGCCAACGGCCGGATGTTCGAGTCCTTCCCCACTCCCTGGGAGGCCGGCGGCACCTGGCAGGGCGTCATGGCCAACTACCTGCGCCTGCCGGCCCTGGTCGGCTACCCCGCGGTCATGGTCATCAACGCCAACACCGGCAACACCGGCGACAACGCCGACTACCGCAAGGTGCGCTACTCGCTGTGCTCGACGCTGCTCGGCGACGGCTACTTCAGTTTCGATTTCGGCGAAGCCGACCACGGTCAGACCTGGCGCTACGACGAGGAAGAGGTCCGCCTGGGCCTGCCGCTGGGCGGCCCGGTCAACATCCTGGCCCCGGCCAAGAAAGCGGTCGTGCCGGGGGTCTGGCGCCGCGATTTTCAGAACGGCGTCGTCCTGATCAATTCCACCGGCCAGCCCCAGAAGATCAGCTTCGACCAGGACCTGGAAAAACTGCGCGGCAGCCAATCCCCCGACGTCAATGACGGCAGCGTGGTCTCGTCCGTGACCCTGCCGCCGACGGACGGGCTGGTCCTGCTCAAGCCCATCGAAAAGATCGTCGGCAGCGCCTTCCCCAACGGCGCCTACGCCCGCATCTTCGACTCCCAAGGGACCAGGCTGCGGAACGGCTTCTTCTCCTACGTGGCGCCGTTCGCCGGCCGCGCCAACGTCCTGCTCCAGGACCTGGACCGCGACGGCAGCCTGGAGAAGATCGTCGCCGACAAGGGCGCGATAACGGTCTACGCCGACAACGGCTCCCAGCGGGCCTCCTTCCGGCCGTACGGCGGAACTTACTCCGGGGACATCAACATGGCCGTGGGCGACGTCGACGGCGACGGCGCCATCGATATCGTGACCGGCTCGGGGCCGGGTTCCTCTCCCCTTGTCAAGATTTTCCAGGCCGGCGGACAGCCCCTGGAAAAGGGCTTCTACGCCTATGACAGCGGCTTCCGCGGCGGCGTCCAGGTGGCCGTGGGCGACGTCAACGGCGACGGCAAGGCCGAGATCGTCACCGGCGTCGGGCCGGGCGGCGGGCCGCACGTGCGCGTCTTCAACCGCTTCGGCCGCAATTACACCAGCTTCTTCGCCTATGACAGCGGCTTCCGCGGCGGCGTCCAGGTGGCCGTGGGCGACCTCGACGGCGACGGCCGGGAAGAGATCGTCACCGGCGCCGGGCCGGGCGGCGGGCCGCACGTGCGTATTTTCAACCTTTACGGCCGGCCGCTGGGACCGGGCTTCTTCGCCTCCGACCCCAACAGCCGGAACGGGGTGCGGGTGGCCGCGATCGACGTCGACGGCAACGGCACGGACGAGATCGCCGCCCTGACCACGGACGTCTTCACCTTCTCCCTGGCCCGATGAGGCGATGATCGCGATTAAACGTTATAATATAGGACACCCTTCCCTGCCTGCCGGCAGGCGGGGACCCGGCTCAGGGAATATTAACCGCCGGGCGCGCGTCGAGAAGCATATGACGGACAACAGCGACAAGGACAACCGGGAGATCGAGCTGGGGAAGGCGGAGATCGAGGCCGAACCCGTGGCCGCCGCCGAACTGGCCGAGGTCCGCGAGCAGGAAAAAGCGCCCGCCGCCCCGAAAGCCGGGAACGTCTTCATCGGCACGCTCAACATCTTCACCCAGCCGCTCAAGACCGTCATGGACCCGGTCAAGAAGGTCTGCTACGAGCCGCTCCAGCTGCACTGGGAGGAGAAATACCGCAAAAAATACCCCAAGGGCGCCCATTGGGTCCTGCTCCTGGACCTGTTCCTGCTGAGCGTGGTCGGCGCGCTGGTGGTCGGCGGCATTTTCGCCTATTTCGTGATGCCGGCTTTCCCCCAGCCGCGCAGCATCAACCTGCAGGTCCTGTCCCCCAAGACCGTCATCAGCGGCGCGCCGGTCACCTTCACCATCGCCTACAGCAACGAGACCGACGGACGCCTGGCCGGGGCCGAACTCGGCGTCCGCCTGCCGGACGGGTTCATCGAGGACGCGCCGGCCGGGGAGGGAACGCCGGTCGACGACGCGGCGGCGAAGAAGCCGGCCGCGACGTCGCTCAGCAAGAGTTTCAAATTGGGCGCCCTGGACGCCCACGGCCGCGGCGAGGTCCGGATCAGCGGCACGGTCTACGGGCCGGTCGGCGCGGAAAAGACCCTGATCTCCGAACTTTATTACTGGAAGGAAGGCGACACCAAGCCGTCCCGGGCGGCTTCCTATCACAGCTGGATCGTCGAGAATTCGGTCCTGGGCATGACCTTCCGGATGGAGGACGAGGTCATCCGCGGCCGGCAGAACGCCGTGACCATCTCCTACTCCAACCAGAGCGAGGAGGTCATTCCGGCAGCGGTCATCCGTCTGACCACCCCCGACGACTTCATCGTCACCGGCACCTCGCCCCGCATGACCGGACGCAACGATTGGCTGATCACCGACCTGGACGCCGGCGCCAAGGGCGCGGTCACGGTCTACGGCATCCTCCGGGCCGGCGCCGGCAAGAACGCCGTGCCTAATTTCACCGTGCGCGGCTACCTGGTCCGCGACGGCGTCCGCCAGCAGGTCCAGGAGATAAGACAGAACGTGGCGACGCTGGCCACGGGCTTCGAGATCACCCAGGACATCGGCCGCCCCGGAGGCAAGGTCGCCCTGGTCCCCGGCGAGCAGCTGAAGGTGACCATCCATTTCCGCAACGGCGGCAGCAAGGCCGTCACCGGCATCCAGATAGACCTGGAACCGACCGCGCGGTTCCTGGCCGACCCCGAAGCCGTCTACTCCTGGGGGCCGGATAAGGTGCCCGAACTGGCGCGCCTGGAGCCCGGACAGTCGGGCTTGATCATCGCCGAACTCCGCCTGCGCCCGGATATCGACACCGCCGCCGTCAGCGGCGAGTCCGGTCCGGTCATGGACGTCTCCACGCGGGCGAGGTATTTCCTTGAGGACGAGCCGGGCCAGGCGATCTACGCCGACACCGCCGTCATGAGCCTGCCCATCTCGACGCTGCTCACGGTCAAAGCCTCGGCCGTTTACCACACCAAGGACGGCGAACAGCTCGGCGTCGGACCGGTGCCGCCGCAGGCCGGGCAGACGACCCGGTACTGGGTCTTCATCCAGGTCGGCAACACCACCAGCGAGGTCCGGAACGCCCGCCTGGAAGCGACCCTGCCAGCCAACGTGACCTGGACCGGCCATTACAGCGTGACCTCCGGCCAGCCACTGACCTTCCTGCCGGTCACCGGACAGCTGGTCTGGGAAGTGGGCACGGTGCCGCCTTTCGCCAACGGCGGCTCCAGGATCGGGGCGAGCTTCGAGCTGGCCATCACCCCCGATAAGGAGGACGTCGGGACCGTTCCCGTCCTGGTCGAGAACATCAAGATCGACGGCTTCGACGCGCTGACCGAGACCAAACTGTTCGCCGGCGCGGATAACGTCACCACCAAGGTCCCGTATGGCACAGACGCGGCCAAGGCCGGAGTAGTGACGGAATAACGACCAAAACAGCCGGCGAGCCGCGGCCAAGGCGGCCGCACGCCCGCCGGTTCGACCGAAAAACGCCCTGATAGGGGGCGTTTTTTCTATTTTAAGCCTAAAACGTCAGACAACTTATAGTCGAAAGTTGTCAGACAACTTTTTATAGAGCCGACTTTAGCTTAGCCCGGACGGGCTGCCAGCGGGATTGACAAAAAGCCTTTTTTATGCTAAATTACACGGTTAAAGCCGATGAAATAAGGCTGGAGACCGGTCGAATAAGGTTGAAATCCGGCCAATGAACCCTGAGATATGCGTATAGCCATGATCGGACAAAAAGGCATCCCGACGCGCTTCGGCGGCATTGAACGG
>CAYPMU010000018.1:0-2296 GCA_964411975.1 uncultured Gammaproteobacteria bacterium
GGCGCGCGAGAGATGGCCGGTAGCTCTTTCCCAAAAAACGCGAACCGATGGCCAGACCGCCGCCCTCGACCGCGGCCCGGACCAGCGGACCCAGGGCCGCCAGGTCGGTGGCCAGGTCGGCGTCCATGAAAGCGAAGACGTCCGCTTTTTCCTCCGTCCAGGCGGTGCGGATGGCCAGACCTTTGCCCCGGACCTCGAGCCGGCGATACCTGACCGCCGGATGTTCGGCGGCCAAGGCCGGACCGATCTCCCGCGTCCTGTCCGTCGAACCGTTGTCGACGATGACCAACAGCGTTTCCGTATCGGCCAGCCCGGCGGCGGCCGCCAAAACCTGTTCGACGGTCGGACGCAGGACCTTCTCCTCGTTCAGCACGGGTATGGCGATGACCAGCTTCATAGGCCGGGGGTCGAAAAAATGGTCGCCTCCTTGTCCTCGTAGACCTTGTGCAGCGACCGGTCGGCCTCGGCGGCCCGGAGCATGGCGCCGTGGTCGTTCTCGACCAGGACGAATCCCGACCGGAACAGCCTGGCGATCACCCGGCCGACCCGCAGCTGGCGCTTTCCGGTGGTGATGTCGACGTATTCGCGGAAGCGGACCGGGTCCTGGCGGTACAAAAAGGTCGGATCCAGGCCGTTGATGTACCGATTGCGGTCGTCATGGAAGAAAAGCACCGGGAAATCGTCCCAGTCGCTGTGAAAAATGATCGACCCTTCCGGCGTATTGGCGCTGAGCCACCCGGCAGCCCCGGCGTATTTCGTCAACGGTATGCCCGATTTGCGATAAACGCCGCCGATGGCGACGACGTCGCGGACAGCGATCAAGGGCAGGAAGATCGACAGGTAGACCACCAGCGCCAGACCGGCCAGGCCCGACTTGGAACGCCGGCCGTCGGGAGAGCGCAGCTCGGACGGACCGAACAACGGCAGGATCGCCGTCAGCAGCAGACCCTCAAAAAAAACGGCGAAGGGGGCGAAATATTCGATATGGCGTCGGCTGCGCAGGGTCAGCAGCATGAAAAAAACGGCCAGAAGAAAAATGGCGTTGAAGGCCGTCAGCCATTTTTTCTCGAACGGCGGCAGGCGCTGTTGCTGTCCGCCCCAGAAAACCGCGGTCAGCAGGATGGTCAGTATCACCGCCAAAATGATGAAAATGGTGCTGACCCGGCCGAACAGTTCGGCGAAAGTATACGGGTACCATTCGTTGCCGACGACGAAGGCCGAACCGTAATTGACCACGGCTATCTGGACGATCTGTTCCCAGTAAAACGCCAAATTGCGGGGAAAGAACGGGTTGATGACCAGGCCGGCGGACAGGCCGGCGCCGACCGCCAGCAAATTCCTGGTTTCCGGCCAGGCCCAAAATCGTTCCTCGCGCCGGGCCGCGGCCAACCGCCGCCAGATCCGAAGCGCCCAGGGAGCCGCCTGCTCCTGACGCTCGACCAGCGCCTCGGCCATGACCCGACCGGCCAAGAAGGCGCCGGTGATGACGAACAGGAGCGGCCAGCCGCCGTAAAGCCAGACGAACAGCCAGGACAGGATGAAAAGCGTCCGGCGCCGCTCATGCCTGATGGCCAGCAGCGCCAGGAAGATGAATAACAGGGACAAGGCCGTGGCCTTGGCCAGGGCCAGCCGGAAGATGAAACCGCCGCTGGTGATCAGGATGACGGTCAGCAAAAAAGAGAACCTGACGCGATATGCCCGCAGGACGGCGTAAAAAGCCGTCATCGCCCCGGCGGCGAAGATCACCGTGGCCGTCTTGATGCCGATGACCGGTCCCAGGAGCGCGACGAACGGCACCAGCGCCAGGTGGTAGAGGAAGTGATGGTCGGCGAAGGCCGAGGCCAGCGAGGTGAAGGGCAGCCAGGTGAAATCCCGGATGACGCCATCCCGGATCATCAGCATGACGATCTTCATGTGATAGAATGAGTCGGGATCCATCAGCGACCGTTCCCAATGAAGAAAAGTAAAGACGACCGCGCCGATGGCGAAAATAGCCAGGTAGGACAGCCGGCTCGACTGCGGTATCTTTAACCTTATTTTAGGCTGCAAAAACATGAATGCAGTATAGCTGATTCCGGGACTTCACAAAATAGCGTTAACCGGGCAGAATAAAACGGTAACTTAAGCTCGACCATCTCTCCGACACATGCGCATTTACCGACCGATCAGATCCGGAAATAAGCGGGGCTTGGCTATCGCCGCGGCCATCTTTGTCCTGTTGGTCATGGCCGCCGGGACCTTTTACGCCAAGCGCCAGGACCTGCGCGACCTCTATTGGCGCGTAAAACAAGGACCG
>CAYPMU010000018.1:2306-10912 GCA_964411975.1 uncultured Gammaproteobacteria bacterium
GACCCTCGAAGATATCCGGGAAAAACAGGCGTCGGAAACGGCGGCGATCGAACCGCCGGCGGGAACGGCGACGCCCGGACCGGCCATAAAACCGCCGGCAGTCCCGGTACCGGAAACGCCGGGATCGGACGCGGGGGCCGCGCCGCCGACGCCGGCAGCGACGGAACCGGCGGCAGAACAACCTCCGGCGCCGCCGTCCGAACCCGTCCCGGACCTGCCCGCGGCTATCAACCTCGCGGTGCCCATGGTCTATCAGGCCCCGTTCTCCGAATGGGACCCCATCCATGAGGATGCCTGCGAAGAAGCGTCGATCCTGATGATCCAGGCCTTCCTCGCCGGTGAAAAAACCCTCAGCCGCGAAGAAATGGACCGCCGTATCCTGGCCGTCGTCGACTACCAGATGAAGACGCTCGGTTACTTCGAAAGCACCGATGCCGAGACCACGGTCGGCATCATGCGCGACCATCTCGGCCTGTCCGGGATGAGGATCTTGCCGGTCGGCTCCATCGACGACGTCAAGGCGCATCTGGCCGCCGGACGGCCGGTCCTGCTGCCCGCGGACGGTAAAGCCTTGAACAATCCGAACTTCCGCAACGGCGGGCCGCCGTACCACATGCTCGTGGCCAAGGGCTACAAGCCGGGCAAGATCATCACCAACGATCCGGGGACGCGTTTGGGAGCCGATTACGTCTATGACGAGGCGGTGCTGTTCCGGGCCATCCATGACTGGAACGGCGGCGATGTCCAGAAGGGGGCCAAGGTGATGGTCGTGGTGGAATGAGCGCCGCCATCCAAAAAAAAATATCCCGGAGCCGCCAGCTCCGGGTTTTTAAATACCGGGCGCTCCGCGCGGACCTACCGCGCGACGGGTATGCTGAAAGTGAAGATCGAACCCTCGCCGTGGCGCGATTCGACCCAGATGCGGCCGCCCATGCGTTCCACCAGTTCCTTGACGATGAACAGCCCCAGCCCGGTGCCGGCCTGGGCGCGCACGGCCATGTCCTCTGAACGCCAGAATTTCTGGAACAGCTTCTGCTGGTCCTCCTTGCCGATGCCGATGCCGGTATCGCTGATGCGCGTCACCAGGAAACGGCCGTCGACGTAATGTTCCACGGTCACCGAGCCTTCGGTGATGTTGTATTTGATGGCGTTGCCGATGAGGTTGGCCAGCACTTCTTTCAGATTGATCTCGTCGGCGGCCACCTTGGGCAGCTGCTGCGACGGCGCGTAATGGATGACCAGGCCCTTAGCCGCGGCTCCCGGACGAAGTTCACCCAGCAGGCCCCGGGTGATCTCGACGATGTCCTGCGCGCTGACGTTGATCTTCAGCCGCCCGGCTTCCGTCCGCGAGACCTCAAGCAGGTCCTCGACCAGATTGAGCAGGCGCTCGTTGGCCTCCTGGATCTTGGCCAGGTAGCCGCGCAGCACGGGCTCGACGGTCACGCGCTTGTCGTTGTAGATGATGTCCAGAAGCATGCGGATGGCCGAGACCGGGTTGCGCAACTCATGGGCGGCGACGTACACGAACTCGTTCTTGAGCTGGTCGACGCGCAGCCGGTCGGTCTGGTCGCTGTAGGATTCGATGATGATGTCGCTGCGGTCGTCGGGATCGGCCACCAGGCTCTGCGATACCTTGACCGGTATCTCCTCGCCGTTCTTCTTGCGGAAACGGAGCTGTTTGACCACCCGCTCGCCGCGCTTGAGGGTCGCCAGGTCCAGGGAACCGAGGCTCTCGCCCTCGGGATAGAACCTCATCACCGGCTGGCCGATCAGCTCCTTGCGGGAATAGCCGGTCAGGTCCTCCACCGCCTTGTTGGTGATCATCACCTGGCGGGTGCTGTCGGTGACGCAAATGCCGTAAGGCGTGTTCTCGACGATGATGCCGAAATAATTCCTGGCCCGCCTGGTCTCAGCCTCGATCAAGCGGCGGACCCGGGCGTTGCGGCCGACGTGGATGACGGCGGCCAGTTCGCCGCGCCGCCGGAGAGGCGCCAGCAGGAAATCCATGATGGCCAGCTTCCCGCTCTTCATCCTGACCCGGACCTCGAACTCGGACTCGCTGGGTTCGCCGGACAAGGCCCGCGTCAGGTCTTTGGGTATCTCGGGGAAGACCTTTTCCAGAGGCCAGCCCACCAGCTCCGCGGCCTTGTAGCCGAGGAATTTCAAAGCCGACCGGTTGGCCGACCGGATCACGTGGTCGGGACCGGTGATAAGCACGGCCTCAGGCAGATCGTCCAGGCCCGCCGGCACGGGATCACCGGCCGGGCGTTGTCTTTTCTTGGTCGTCATGACAATGGCCGGGCCCTGGCCCGGGACTTAAGGCGCCGCCGGCCGGACCGGCGCGGCCGTCCTCAGCCGGCTCCGGCATCGGTATCTTTAAAGCCGCTGAGGCAGGAAGCGAGCATCTCCGGCGTCGGATTGCCGATGAAGCGTTTATCGCCGACGATCAGGGTCGGCAAGGCCTCAATATTGTATTGCTCGGCCAATTCCGGACGCTCGGCGATGTCGATGACCTCCAGCCGCGTCTGGTGCTTCAAGCCGAACACCTGATCAAAGGCAGCCTCAACCTTATGGCGGACGAAATGGTAGACCGCGGACTCCCTGGAGATGAAGAGGATGATCTTCCGGGACGACATGGGCATGGGATCAGCCGCGCTTGCGGCGCGGCCGCCGCGCGACCGGGCGGCGCCGCGGCAACGGCTCGGCGCAGCTTTCGCCGCCGGCCGGAACGCAAAGTCCGCAATTATTGATGGTGTACCGCCGGACCTCCTTATCGTGGGCCGAAGCGCGGGATTTGGCGATATGGATGACGCGTTCCATCTTGCTGCCGGCCTCGGCGAACTTCATGACGATGATGTTGTCGGCGACCACGGCCAGGTCCGATTCGGTGGCGATGGCGGCGTTGGTGCCCGACCCGCCGGTGTAGTTGATGATGGCCGTGACCTGCCGGGACTTGAGGAACGCGTTCAGGGCCACGATAAAGCGACGGAAACGCTGGTCGTCGACGCTGTTGGCCAGCGGCGTGACGCTGTCGATGACCACCCGCTTGGGCGAGAATTCCTCGACGATGTCCTTGATCTTCTTGAGGTAGGCCTCGATCGGCTTGGCCTCCGGCAGCCAGGCCATGATCCGCAGCAGGCGGGATCTTTCCGCGGCCGCGAGGTCGATGCCGATCATCTTGGCGTCGGTGAGGATCTGCGGCCGGCTCTCTTCAAAAGAGAAGAAAATGCCGCGCTCGCGGCGCCGGACGCCCGCGGCCAGGAAATGCAGGCCGAGGACGGTGCGGCCGGTGCCCGACTGCCCCAGCAGCAGCGTGGTGGTGCCGCGGAAGATGCCGCCGTCGATCATGGCGTCGACGCCTTTGACGCCGATCGACAGCCGCTTGACCGCGGACTCCTCGGCAAAGACGCGGGTCTCGTCCGGGAAAATGGTGATGCCGCCGTCGGTTATCAGGAAAGGATGCTTGCCGGTCTGGTGGCTGCCGCCGCGCAGTTTGATGATCTCGATCTGCCGCTCGCGCTGGCGGCCGACGACGGTATTGTAGAGATAAATGACGCTGTCGGCCACGAAGTCCTCCACGCCGAAGCGCGATGTCGGCTCGGCGTCACTGACGCGTTCGGCGGTGATGATGGTGGTCACGCCCAGCTGGCGCAGCGCGGCGATGATGCGGAACAGTTCCCGGCGGACCGAGGCGTTGCTCTGGTAGCGCAGGAACAGCGAACCGATGCCGTCAATGACCACGCGGCGGGCCTTGACCTTGCCGACGCCGAACTTGATGCGGGCGATGAGCGCCCCCAGGTCGTACTCGCCGACCTCGGTCTGGTTCTCCGCCACGCGGCTGGCGTCAACGAAGGCCAGAAGCCCCTGCTTCTCCAGCTTGCCCAGGTCCCAGCCGAAGCCGGATACCTCCCTGAGCACGTCCTCCTGGCGCTCCTCGAAAGTGACGTACAGACCCGGTTCGCCCAGGTCGACGATGCCCCGATACAGGAATTCCAGGCCGAAAAGGGTCTTGCCCGAACCGGCGCTGCCGGAAACGACCACGGTCCGGCCTTCAGGCAGCCCGCCCTTGGCCAGCGCGTCGAAACCGGCGATATTTGTCTTGATCCTTTTGATGAAATGTTTAGTGGTTTCCATGTATTTATTATACAACAAAAATGACCGGATTCCAAGTGCCGGGGTCGGCGGCTGATAAACGATATTCAGCTAAAAATAGCTGTTTTCGGACCATGCGCGCTGACGCGCCGCTACCGGACCTCGGCCCTGACCGACCTTTAGCCGCGGCCGATAACGTGCTATAATGGCTACATTATGGCCGTACTTAAGCCGAGCAACGCCAAAGCCACCGGAATGTTCCTCAAGAAGAACTGGCAGGTGGCCTATGCCGCGCTGCTGGTCGTCCTGGTGCCCATCACCATCGTGATGAACACTTTTTTCGTCATCAACCGTTTCCGCAAGACCGTTGACGTCGAACTGCAGCGCACGGCGCTGATCATCGGCAAGATGATCAACGTCACCAGCACCTCTCTCTTCAACGACCCGGCCAAGCTCCAGGAACGGCTGACCCAGGTGGCCGGGATCGTCCCCGAGGTCCGGATGCTCGACGTCCTGGCCAAAGAAGGCGAGGACTTCAAGGTCGTGGCCAGCCTCGACCCCGACGCCGTCGGCCGGCTGGCCCACCGACGCCCCAACATACTGGCCAGGTATGACGACCAAGCCATCGCCTACCTCACCAAGTCCGGCCGTTCGGCGGCGCTGGACGACAAGCTGACCGTGGACGAGGCCCGCAGCAGCGGCCGCTACTGGGGCGTGGTCATGCCGCTCAAGGACGAGAGCGGCGAGAAGGTCTTCCTGCTGTCGGCCAAGATCTCCCTGGACGTGATCGACCAGCTGGTGATGGACAACTTGTTCTGGTCCTACATCTGGCTGGCCCTGACCGTGCTCATCATCATCCTCATCCTGGCCTCCAACACCCGGCTGTTCGAGTACGCCGTGCTGTTCAAGAAACTGAAAGAGGTCGACCAGATGAAGGACGACTTCATCTCCATGGCCTCGCACGAGATGCGCTCGCCGATCACGGCCATCCGCGGATACCTCTCGCTGTTCCTGGAGGACGCTTTCGGCAAGCTCGACGAGAAACCCAAGGGCATCCTCAAGACCACCTTCAACATCGCCACGCATATGGCCGGCCTGATCGAGGACCTGCTCGACGCCTCGCGCATCGACCAGGGCCGGATGAGCCTGAACCTCGAGCCGCTGGCCATCGGCGAGACCGTGCAGGAGATCGTCGACCAGCTGCATTTCGAAGCGGAAAAGAAAAAGCTGGCCTTCACCTATAAACTGCCGACGCAGCCCGTGCCGCTGATCCAGGCCGACAAAGCCCGTCTGCGCCAGGTGCTCATCAATATCTGTTCCAACGCCATCAAATACACCCCGTCCGGCAGCGTCACCGTGACCACCGAGGTACGGGACGGCCGCGAACTCGAGATCAAGGTCACCGACACCGGCCTGGGCATGTCGCCCGAGGCCCGCGAGCGGCTGTTCCAAAAGTTCTACCGGGTCAAGACCGACCAGACCCGCGATATCCCCGGCACCGGGCTGGGCCTGTGGATCACCAAACAGATCGTCGAACTCATGCGCGGCAAGATCTTCGTCGACTCCATCGAGAAGGTCGGCACGCAGGTCAGCGTCATCTTCCCCGTCTACAATAAACCCGAAACCAAGGACGCTGCCGCGGCACCGGCGGGCCGGCCTCCGGCGGCGGCCGGATCCTGACCGGCCGCCGAAAAGGCGCCGATGGACTTAGCCGGCCGCCTGAGCTATGGTAGCGTGACCTATGGCCACATCTTTTTTCACCCTTTTCGTCCTGATCTTCCTGTCGGCTTGTTTCAGCGCCTCGGAAACGGCCATTTTTTCGATGGGCCTGGTACGGATCCGCACCCTGGCGCAAAAGGGCAACAAGGCGGCCAAGATCCTGGAAAAGCTGCGCGATGACCCCAAGGCGACCTTAGGCGCGATCCTGATCGGCAACAACATCGTCAACATGAGCGTCGGCGCGCTGACCGCCGTCATGGCCATCGATTATTTCGGCAACGCGGCCGTCGGTATCGCCACCGGACTGGTCACGATACTGATCATCGTCTTCGCCGAATACCTGCCGAAATCATTCGCCGCCCACCATAATGAGCGCCTGGCGCTTTTCTTCGCCCGGCCGGTCGGCCTGCTCTTGCGCCTGCTCCGGCCGGTGCTGGTCGTCATCAATTTCCTGGTCGACCGCATCTTCCGCGCCGCTCCGCCGCCGACCCCGGCCGTCATCGGCGAGGACGAGATCAAGACCATGGCCCAGATGGGGGTCAGCGCCGGCACGCTGGAAAAAGGCGAGAAGGAGCTGATCGAGCGCGTCTTCCTTTTCAACGACATCACCGCCTTCGACGTGATGACGCCGCGCGAAGAAGTGGTCTTCCTGGACGGCAGAAAGATGCTGGCCGACGCCCTGCCGGTGATCAATTCCGCGGGTTTCTCGCGCTATCCGGTCTTTGAGAACGAAAAAAGCAACGTCGCCGGCGTGATCCATATCAAGGACATCTTCAAGAGAATGGCCGACGATCCGGCGACGCCGCTGGACAAGGTGGCCATCAAGGAACTGGCCGAGCCGGCGAACTTCGTGCCCAAGACCAAGCCCATCGACGACCTGCTGCGCGAGATGCAGCAGCAGCACCAGCATATGTCCATAGTGGTCAACGAGTACGGGTCGGTCGTCGGCATCGTCAGTTTCGAGGACCTGTTGGAAGAACTGGTCGGGGAGATCGCCGACGAATCGGACGTCGACGAGCGCACCATCAAGCGCGCCGACAAACTGAACATCATCGCCCACGGCGACGTCGAGATCAAGGACATCAACCGTTTCTTCAACGTCAACATCGCCGCCCCGGCGCATAAATCGCTGGGCTGGGTGATCCTCAAGGAGCTGGGCAGCATCCCCGGCAAGGGCCAGCAGGTGCGGCTGTCCGAAAAGGTCACGGCTACGGTCGAAGAAATGATCAACCTGCGCATCCACAAGGTCCGCCTGACCAAAACCGAGGACGCGCCCAACGCCGGCTGAACCAGATGAGCCTGAAAAGCTACATTTACGGATTGTTCCCGCGGCCGGCCGTCGATGCCGGCCAGCTTTCGGTCGAGGGGGAACTGCCCGAATTCGAAGGGCTGACCGGCTGGCTGAACTCGCCGCCCCTCACCAAAAAACAGCTCGCCGGCAAGACGGTACTGGTGGATTTCTGGACGCACAGCTGCGTCAACTGCCTGCGGACCATCCCCCATCTCCGGGCCTGGCACGAGGCGTACGCCCGCCACGGCCTGGTCATCGTCGGCGTGCATACGCCGGAATTCGGATTCGAAAAGGACGCGGCCGGCGTCGCGCTGGCCGTCGAACGGCTGGGTATCGCCTATCCGGTGGCGCTCGACAACGATTACGTCCTCTGGAACCGTTACCGCAACCGCTACTGGCCGGCCCATTACTTCGCCGACGCCCGGGGACGGCTGCGTTACCATCATTTCGGCGAGGGCGGCTACGGCCATTCCGAAGCGGTGATCCGGGCGCTGCTGCGGGAGGCCGGAGCCGAACTGCCGGCGGCCTCGACGCCGCCGGACGGACCGGCGCCGGCGCGATCCCCGGACCAGACCCCGGAAACGTATCTTGGTTTCGACCGCCTGGAGTACCTCGGCTCCCCGGAAAGCGTCCGCCCCGGCGTCAGCCAGAGATACTCCGCGGTCAGCCGTCCCGCCCTGAACGTCTTTTACCTCGACGGCGTCTGGGAGATCGGCAACGAATTCGCCGTGCCGCGCGAAGCTGGCGCCCGTCTCCTGTATCGCATCGCCGCCGGCCAGGTCAACCTGGTCATGGAAGGGGCGAAGGGCGGCTCGCGAGTGGAGGTCGAACTGGACGGACAACCGCTGGACGCGGCGAACCGCGGCGTCGACGTCGGCGGCGACGGCGACGGTCCCACGGTGGCGCTGGTCAAAGAAGGACGGATGTACAACCTGCTCGACGCCCGCGGCCCTTCGACGCGGCTCGGGACAGGCGATCGTTCGGAAAAGCTGTTGGAGCTGACCTTCATCGATCCGGGCACGAAGGTTTACGCGTTCACGTTCGGTTGATATGACCCGCCATCCCGAATATCGCGACCAGAAATTCGAGGCCTACATCATTTCGAGGCGTTTCGGAGCGGCGATCGAAGAGAGGCTGCGTTCGTCGCTGGACAGGCATGAGACCATCCCGACCGACCCGGTCGCCTGCCCGGTCGAAAGCTGCGGCGTGCCGGTCCGCATCGAGGAAAAGGACGATCTGCTGCGGCTGGTCTGCCCCAGTTGCGGCTGGCAAACGCTCATCAGACGCGGCCCGAAGAACTGAATAAGATGATCAAAAAACCGCGGGTCTCCGCGGTATTTTAGTCGTCGGTCCCGGCTCAGACCAGCCTCTTGATGACGGTGATGTCGCGGCGGCGCAGGATCTTGGCCAGCGATCCGCGCGTGACGGCGCCGGTCTCGCGGCCGCCGCGCCGCCGGCTGCGCGCGTGGACGACCTCGTCCGGGCCGGTGACGAGGATGACGTG
>CAYPMU010000019.1:0-5081 GCA_964411975.1 uncultured Gammaproteobacteria bacterium
GGCCGCCTCGGGGCGGCCGTTTGAATAGGGGACGGTCGCGCCTCTTTGCGCTATACTTCAAATGAATGACCGGTACCGGTCGGCCCGCTCCCGTCCGGTCACAGCTTATGTTCCGCATCACCAGATCATTGTTCCGTTCGGTCGAACAGGCCATCTCCGTCGATCCCGAAATGCGGCGGTTCCTGGCGCGCCATCCGCGCCTGGTGCAGTTCATCCGCCGCCGCCTGACCCCGGACGAGAAATTCGGACTTTACCTGACCGTCGGTTCGCTGCTGACGCTGTTCTTCGCTTACGTCTTTTTCGGCGTGGTCATCGACCTGATCGGCCGGCAGCCGCTGGTCCAGGCCGACCTGCGGGTGATCAACATGCTGCAGATCTTCCGTTCCCCGGGCTTCAGCCAGTTCATGCTGTTCGTGACCTACCTCGGCCAGTGGCAGGTGGTGCTGGCCGGCCTGGCCGCCCTGGGCCTGCTGCTCCTGGTCGCCCGCCGGAAACGCGTCCTGGCGGCGCTGCTGATCTCGGTCGGCCTGGGCGAGGTCTTCGTCTGGGTGGTGGAGAATCTGCTGGACCGTCCCCGGCCGCCGCTGCATAGCGCCCTGGCCCCGGCCCGCGGTTTCAGTTTTCCCAGCGGCCACAGTTTCATCGCCATCTCTTTTTACGGCTTGCTGGCTTACTTCCTCTTCCGCCGCGTCCGCGGCACATGGCGCAAAGCGGCGGTGGCCGCCGGCGCCGCGGCGCTGATCACGGCCATCGGTTTTTCGCGCGTCTATCTCGGCGTGCACTGGCCGTCCGACGTCCTGGCCGGCTACGCCGCCGGCGCGGCCTGGCTGACCGCGCTCATCACCGCGCTGGAGATCCGCCGCAAGTTCGGCGACCATGCCGAGACCGGGCGGGCGCTGCTGCGGCGGCCGGCTTTGACCGCCCTGGCCTCGGCTTTTTTCCTGTCCTGGGTTTTCCTGGCCGTCAGCTATTATTGGACCCATCCGCTGCAGACCCCGGCCATCGTCAGCGGCGAGGACCGGGTGATCGCGGCGGCGGACATCCCGGACCGGCTTTTCGAGGACCTGCCCCGGACCAGCGAAGGCCTGAACGGCCGGCCGATCGAACCGATCAACGTCATTCTCGTCGGCTCGCTGGAGGACGTCGACCGCGCGTTCCGCGCTGCCGGCTGGCTGCCGATGGACCCGCTGACGCCGCGGAGCGTCTGGCGCATGTTGTCGGCCAGCATACTGGACCGGCCCTACCCGCAGGGCCCGGGCGTGCCGGCGATCTGGGACAGCCGGCCCAACGACCTGGCGTATGAACAGCCGACGTCCAAACGGACCATCCGCGAACGCTATCACGTCCATATCTGGTACACGCCCTACGTGACCGCTGCGGGCGGACGCGTCTGGTTCGCCAATTCTCATTTCGACCAGGGCATCATGTTAAAGACGTCCCTGATACTGCCCACGCACAGCATCGATCCCGCCGTGGACAAGGTGCGGGAGAAGATCGTCGCCGACCTGACGGCCGCGGGCGCGGTCGCTTCCGGCTTCGAATTCAGGCTGGTGGAGCCGGAGATGAGCCGGAACCCGGCCGGCAACTATTACTTCACCGACGGCAAAGCCGCCGTGATATTTTTGAGCGACGGGGCGCCCTGACCCCGCGGCCGACGGCGTCCGTCCGGGGGCCGTGTCCGGTCTTCCCAGGACCGGCATTCTTTGCTAAGATCGGGGTGCGGAAGCCGCCGCCGGCGGCGCCGCGCAAAGGTCGAAAAAGCGCGAAATTAACCTTAAATCATTATGACCCTCTTTTTCGTGGGGGTCATCGAGATGATCATCTCGGCATCCTGGACCAAGTCCGTCTCCAAAGCCAACGTAGCGTTGACGGGCGCGATCACATCGGTCAACATCTTCATCTGGTTCTACGTCATCCGCGTGGTGGTGGAGAACCTGGACAACTGGTACGCCATCGTCCCGTACACCGCCGGCTGCGCCATCGGCGCCATGCTCGGAGCGGTCGACCGGGAGAAGGCGATGAAGAGGATCGGCAGAAGGCTCGCCGCCGTCAAGGCCAGGGCGATCCCGGTCCGGAAGCCGGCCGTAGAGGCCGCGCTGGGCGCGGATCTGATACACAATTAACCCTCTCGTATGAGAATCTCGGATGACCCTTTAAGTAAATGACGGCCCCGTGACCAAGAGTCGCGGGGCTTTTATTTTTCTGAAGGCCGGGTCCTGTTGCCGCCGCCGGGCGGATGATATAGAATCAGGACGCTGACCACATCCGACTTCTTACCCGCATGGCCATAAAACATCCCATTCTCCTGACTTTCTTCATCGCCGCTCCGATCATCATCGGGGCGCTGGCTTACGATCAGCGCGACCGCATTTTTCCGGCTGACGCCGGGCCGCTGATCAAGCCGGCTGGCGCCGTCCTGGACGGCAGCTGGAACCTGGAGAAGCTTGGCGGCACCGTGGCCGAACCGCGCCGGGAACAGCCGGCGGTCGAACCGGCGCCGCAGCCCGAACCGCCGCCCGACCAGCCTCCGCTGCCCGCCGAACCCGTGCTTTATTACGGCGCCACCTGTCCGCACTGCGAGGATGTGCTGGAGTTCGTCCAGGCCAACCGGATCGCCGAGCAGACCGGGCTCCGGGAAAAGGAGGTCTACAAGGACCCGGCCAATTCCAAGGAGGCCGTCCGGGCCGCCACCAGCTGCGGCGTGCCCGAAGCCAAGATGTCCGTGCCTTTCCTGTTCGCCGGCGGCGAGTGCCTGTTCGGCGCGCCGGAGGTCATCGCCCGGCTCCGGGTTTTGGCCGGGATCCAATGAGGACCCGTCCGAACGTTTCCTGACATCGAAAAGATCCGGCTCCGCGGAGCCGGATCTTTGATCTCGCTTAACGGACGAACGGGCCGATGAATTCGATGCGGCCGTCCGGATGCAGCACGGTCTTGCCGCCGATGGGGATGATGATGGGGTTCTTGGTCACGCCGTGGCCGAAATTCTTGATGTTCAGGATGGGCAGCGGGTCGTTGCTCTCGACGCGGTCCTCGATGACCTCGCTCAGCAGGTACTGGACGTAGTGCGGCACCGATTCGGAGGTCAGCTCGTGCCCGACGGCGTCCGACGGCTCATGGGGGCCGAAGATCTTCTCGAATTTCCTTTCGGCGCTGGCGTAGTCGCGGTCGTCCATGCGGCCGATGACGATGGCCCGGACCTGGCGGAACAGCCGGCGCTGGTCCAGGGCGATGACGATGCGGTGGAAATCCTCGGCGTCCAGGTCGACGTCTTCCATGAAAAAGATAAAGGGCTTCCAGGAGGCGTTGCCGTAGCGGCAGACGTCGAGCAGGTCGCGGAACGTTTCCAGGTTGCCGCCGATGGCGATGCCTTCGACCGGCCGGGCCGGCGGCGGCGTCAGCCAGCGGTTGCCGGGTTCGGCAAAGGAGAAATTCTGGGCGCGGCCCTCGATCACGTCGAAGAAGAGCTGGCTGTTGTCGTGGCCGAGGACGCCGCCGGCGTTGGCGTAATGGAAGGTCAGGAGGTCGATCTCGAAATAGAGGTGGTTGATGAGGAAGGTGGTGTCGCTGAAGCCGTTGACGATTGGCGCCTGCTTCTTGATCGTCCGGAGGTCCTCTTCGGACAGGTGGCGGACGATGTCGCCGCAGCCGGTGCCGCCGTAGATCGGCAGCAGCCAGTCGGCGTTCTTGGAAGCCGCCCGGAATTGCTTCAGCCGTTCGCGCTCGGAGCCGGCCAGGTAGCGCGGATCGAGCTCGTGCCGTTCCACGTCGAAGACCCTGGTCTCCGGGTAGGCTTTGGTCAGGCGTTTGACCGCGTTCTCGAAGGCCAGAAGGTCGCCCCGGCCGACGGGGGACGAGGTGTGGACGAGGTTGACCCGGCTTTGCGGGTTGATCTTTTTCGGCAGCAGCATAGCGGCGGTTCAATCCTTGGGATAATGCGCCAGGCCGTCGGCGCGGCGCGCCTCCTTCTCGGCGGCGTTGGCGAAATCGTGGGCGTCGGTGTAGGTCTTGCCGGCCTGCATCAGCAGCAGTTCGAACAGTTCGTGGACGGCGATGTATTTGAGTTCGGCGTCCTCGGCGGCGTCATCCAGCCAGACCTCGCCGGCCGGCACGTACTTGTAGACCAGGTAGTGGCCGCCAAAACAGAAATTCGGATCGAGACGGCGCCGGACCAGGCTGCCGTCGACCAGGAAGACCTCGGTCCGGCCGACGCGTCCCAGGCTGATCTTGGGGCAAAGCCGGACGGCGCGGCGGTCGACGCCTTTCGGCCGCATTTTCGCCTTGGCCCGTTCGTAGCCGTAGCGTTTGGCCAAAGCCATCTTCCGGCGGTATAGGTCCAGGATGAATTCTTTCTCCGGAACGTAGGCCCGCTCCAGCCAAACCTGGCCGCGGGGGATGAAAGGATACAGGGCATGGTCGCCGACCACCCCGAATTCGACGTCCAGCGTATTTCTGACCTTAAAACCATCGACGATCCTGAGCTTCATATGGTCTCGGTTTAGGGCAGAAAAGCCGCTTATTTAAGGCCTAAATGGACACTGGAATGATATTAGAATTTTGGTTTCCGGTCAACCCGGTTCCGGAGGCGCCGACACCTGGTCCGGACGTTGCCAAGTAAGGCCTGGCGGTGTATTTTAACGTGACTGACAGCCGGGGTGGGCCGCGGCCCGCCCCCGCGCGGTTAACAAGTCCCAAGCTTTAACCAATATTAAGCATTCCCACCGCACCCCGGGCCGTCTCGGCGTCTTGAAGACGCCGCACGGCGAGGTGGAGACGCCGACGCTCGTGACCGTAGCCACCCAGGCTTCGGTCAAGACGCTGACCAGCGAGGCGGCGCTGCAGACGGGGTCACAGCTGGTCATCTGCAACACCCTGCACCTGCATCTCAAGCCGGGCGAGGGCGTGGTCAAGGCGGCCGGCGGCCTGCATAAGTTCATGAACTGGCCGCGGCCGATCATGACCGACTCCGGCGGCTACCAGGTCTTCAGCCTGGGTTTCGGGATGGACCACGGGATGGGCAAGATCCTCAAGGCCAAAAGCGGCGCCAAGGTCAGCCACCGTCAGCAGCCGAAGCTCCTGAAGAT
>CAYPMU010000019.1:5091-10734 GCA_964411975.1 uncultured Gammaproteobacteria bacterium
CGAGGACGGCGTGTTGTTCACGTCCTATCTCGACGGCCGGAAGATCTTCATCGGCCCCAGGGAATCCATCCGTATCCAGGAAAAGCTGGGCGCCGACATCATCTTCGCCTTCGACGAATGCACTTCGCCGGTGGCCGACCACGAGTACACGGCCCATTCCCTGGAGCGGACCCATCGCTGGGCGGAGATCTGCCTGCGGGCCAAGCGGTCCGAACAGGCGCTTTACGGCGTGGTCCAGGGCGGCAAGTTCGAAGACCTGCGGCGCCGGAGCGCCCGTTTCATCGGCGGACTGCCTTTCGACGGTTTCGGCATCGGCGGCGAGTTCGGCGACGACAAACGGTCGATGGCCAAGATGATCGGCTGGGTGGTCGACGAGCTGCCCGAGGGCAAGCCGCGGCATCTGCTGGGCATCGGCCACCCCGAGGACTTTGTGCCAGTCGCCAAAGCCGGCGCCGACACCTTCGACTGCACGGTACCGACGCACTACGCCCGCCACGGCACGGCCTTCACCTCGACCGGACGGCTGGACCTCAACCAGAGCCGTTTCCTCAAGGACAAGAAACCTCTGGACCGCCGCTGCGGCTGTTCCGTCTGCGGCAGCTACACCCGCAGTTACCTCTGCCACCTGTTCCGGGCCAAGGAGGCGACGGTGATGTCGCTGCTCACTTTCCATAATTTGCATCATTTCAACGAGCTGGCCCGCCGCGTCCGTCAGGACATCAAGCGCGGCCGGATCTGAACCCATGACCGGCAGCCTGGAAAAAACCCTGGCGCGTTACGATTACGCCTTCCCCGAGCGCCTCATCGCCCAGTCGCCGGCGGCGCCGCGCGACCGCGCCCGCCTGCTGGCCTACGAGCGCCGGACGGGCCGGCTCAGTTTCGGCCGTTTTTCGGACCTGCCGCGTTATTTGCCTCCGGGAGCGGTGCTGGTCTTCAACCAGACCAAGGTCTGGCCGGCGCGGCTGATCCTGAAAAAAGACACCGGCGGCAAGGTGGTCGTGCTTTACGTGGCCACGGAGAATAACGAACTCAAGGTCATGGCCGATCGCCGCGTCGCGACCGGTGTGCGGCTTCGGTTGACTGGCCGGCTGACCTTCCGCGTCAGCCGGCACGACGGAAAATATTATTTCCTCAAGCCGTCGTTCCCCGCGTCCGGCATCGGCCGGGTCCTGGAACGCCACGGCCTGACGCCGCTGCCGCCCTACATCAAATCCTCGCCGCTGTCCGAGAAGGACCGGAAGGAGAGATATCAGACGGTCTTCGCCCGCCGGCCCGGGTCGGTGGCCGCGCCGACGGCCTCGTTGCATTTCACTCGGCGGCTGCTGCGGCGGCTGCGGAGCGGGGGAACGGCCGTCCGTTTCGTGACGCTGCACGTCGGCCTCGGCACTTTCGCTCCGCTGACCGCGGACGCCCTGCGTCGGGGGAAACTGCACGCGGAAAAATTCGAGATCGACCGCCGCACGGCTTCTTTCCTCAACGCCGCCAAGCGGGACGGCCGGCCGATCATCGCCGTCGGCACGACGGTGGCGCGGACGCTGGAGTCGGCCGCCGCCAAGAACGGACGGCTGACGCGGCTGAAGGGCGACACGGACATCTTCATCCGCGAAGGACGCCGTTTCAGGTTCGTCGACGGGCTGATCACTAATTTTCACGTGCCCCGTTCCAGTCTGATGATGCTGGTGGCGGCGTTCGCCGGCCGGGAGCGCCTGTTGGAACTCTACCGGCAGGCGGTCGCGGAGGACTTCCGGCTGTTCTCGTTCGGCGACGGGATGTTGATAGTTTGATGTCAGGACGCAAAAATTACGCATAATTAAATAAAAAAAATGCGATTTAGTGAATTGACGGTTGCGGCCTACTTTAAGGCCGTTTTTTGTGCTACACTTTGGTCAGTGCTCACGTGGAACTTATCCACAGCCAAAACAAAGCATAAAATTTTATGAGGCTCCTGATGTTCGGTTGGGAGTTTCCACCACACAATGCCGGCGGTTTGGGCGTGGCCTGCAAGGGTCTGGTCGGCGGCCTCTACGAAAACGGTATCGACGTCACTTTCGTTCTGCCGCAAAAGATGGATGTCGGCGGCGCTTTAAAGAGAGTCAGGTTCGCGGATCACCGCCACCGCGTGGACGGTACGACCGCGATGCTTTACAACCCCTATCTTTCTTCCGCCCGTTATCGGGCGCTGGTCCGCATTTCCGGCGCCGGGCGCTATATCGGTTCCAGCCTGATGGACCGCGTCTTGTGGTACGCGCGCCGCGCCGGGCGCATCGCCGCCAGGGAGCCGCACGACATCATCCACGCCCACGACTGGCTGACCTATCCGGCGGGCATCGAGGCCAAGCGGGTCAGCGGCAAGCCGCTGGTGGTCCATGTCCACGCCACCGAGTTCGACCGCTCCGGAGGCGGCCAGCCCAACCAGGACGTCTATGAGATCGAGAAGCTGGGGATGGAACTGGCCGATCACGTCATCGCCGTCAGTCAGCTCACCAAACGCATCGTCGTCGAGCGTTACGGCATTCCGGCCGAAAAGGTCAGCGTCGTCCATAACATGCTGGAGACCCTGGAAAAAAGCTCCTTCGAGTCCGAGCTGGTCCGGGGTTTGCGGGCCGCCGGCAAACGGCTGGTCATCTTCGTCGGCCGGCTGACCATTCAGAAAGGCCCGGATCATTTCCTGCGGGCGGGGGGGCGGGTGGGGGGGGACGAGCCGCGGGGGGGGTTCGTTTTCGCCGGCACGGGGGAGATGGAGGACCAGATGAGGACGCTGGCCCGGGAACTGGGCATCGCCGACAGCGTCTCGTTCGCCGGTTTCCTCCGCGGCCCCGAATTGACCGGGCTGTACGGCGCCGCCGACGCCTACGTCATGCCCTCGGTGTCCGAGCCCTTCGGCCTGACCTGCCTCGAAGCCCAGTCCTTCGGGCTGCCGGCGGTCATCTCCCGGCAGTCCGGCGTCAGCGAGGTCGCCCGCCACTGCCTCAAGATAGATTACTGGAACATCGAGGACATGGCCGCCAAGATACTGAGCATCCTCCGCTACCCGCCGCTCAAGGCCGCGCTGGCCGCGGAGGCGCCCAAAGAAGCCTCGCGTTTCAATTGGTCCGACGCCGCCCGGCGCTGTCTGGCCGTTTATGACGCTCTCCTGTCGGGCCGCCGTCCCGGTTGAAGCAATTCCGTTATGCCTTCCGTCTGTCTTTACTTCCAGGTCCATCAGCCTTTCCGGGTGAAGAACTACCCGATCTTTTCCATCGGGCGGGACCACGATTATTTCAGCGAAGCCGCGGCCAACTCGCTGGACAACCGCCATATCCTGGGGCGCGTGGCCCGCAAATGCTACCTGCCGGCTAACCTGCTGATGCTGGAGCTGCTGGACCGCCACCCGGAGTTCCGTTTGGCCTATTCTTTTTCCGGCACGGTCTTGGAACAGCTGGAGACCTACGAGCCGCGGGCGCTGGAATCGTTCCAGGCCCTGGTCCGCACCGGCCGGGTCGAGGTGCTGGCCGAGACCTATCATCACTCGCTGGCTTTCCTGCATTCGCGCGAAGAATTCCGCCGCCAGGTGGCGCTGCACCGGGAAACGGTCGAACGCCTGTTCGGCGTTACGCCGACAGTCTTCCGCAACACCGAGCTGATCTATTCTAACGAGGTCGCTCGCGAGGTCGCGGACCTGGGCTTCCGCGGCATCCTGGCCGAAGGCGCCGACCGCCTGCTCGGCTGGCGGAGCCCGGATTTCGTCTATCGCCCGTCCGCCGCTCCGCGGCTGGGACTGCTGCTCAAGAATTACCGCCTCTCCGACGACATCGCTTTCCGCTTCTCGTCGCGCCAGTGGCCCGAATGGCCGTTGACCGCCGAGAAGTTCGCCCGCTGGGTCGGCGACGTCAACGGCAACGGCACCAACGTCAACCTCTTCATGGATTACGAGACCCTGGGCGAGCACCAGTGGTCGGAGACCGGCATCTTCGATTTCCTGAAGCGCCTGCCCGGGGAGCTGTTGCGCCAGCCGAACACGGATTTCGCCATGCCCGGGGAGTTGCTGGAACGGCACCGGCCGGTCGGCGAGATCGACGCGCCGGATTTCGTGTCCTGGGCCGACGTCGGGCGGGACCTGACGGCCTGGCAGGGCAATCCGCTGCAGGATTCGGCCATCAAGTCGGTCTATGAGCTGGAGCGGCCGGTTCTGGAGACGGCCGACGCTTCGCTCATCGACGATTGGAGCAAGCTGCAGACCTCGGACCATTTCTACTACATGTGCACCAAGTGGTTCGCCGACGGCGACGTCCACGCCTATTTCAATCCGTACGAATCGCCGTACGACGCTTTCGTCTGTTTCATGAACGCGGTCCAGGACCTCAAGTCAAGGATCGCCGAGCTGGGGCGGGTCAAAACTTTCGCTCCGGCGCCGGAAGGGGGTGATAACCTATGAAAGAACCGACAGCATTGGAGGCCAAACGCTATCTGGCGACGGTTTTCCCCGAATGGAAGGCTTTCTGGTTCAACAAAGGCCCGATCGTCAAGAGCATGAAGGAACTGGCGGCGGCCCTGGCCGTCGTCACTCCGGCCATGTTCGGCCATCACGTCAGCTCTTCCAAGAACGACGTGGCGGCCTGGGTCAAGGACGTGCTCGGAGACGCCGAGTTGGCCAATTCTCTGAAGGGCGTCAAGACGGCCAAGAACGCGGCCGACGCCGTGGCCAAGCGCCTGAAGCAGCTGGACAAGGCCCTGGTGGTCGCCGTCGTCGCGGCCAAGAAGAAGAAATAGTTTTCAGGCTGAAAAGCCCGCCGGTCCGGCGGGTTTTTGGCCTGTATCCCGGTTTGGACGTCCAGACCGGCGCACGGACCCGGCATTTTCGCGGGTTTTTCCCGCCGCCGCCGCTCGTGATATACTTAAAGCGTTATGTCCCGTTCCATAGTCCTGGGCAACGGCGATCTGCTCGTTTGTCTCGACGCGCACGGTTTCGTGCGCGACCTTTTTTACGACCGCATCGGACAGGAGAACCACGTCGGCGGACACGTCCATCGTGTCGGCATCTGGGTCGACGGTTCTTTCAGCTGGCTGGACGACCCCGCCTGGACCAAACAGGTCCGCTACCAGGATTCCAGCATGGTCAGCCTGATGGCGGCCGATCACCCCGGCCTGGGCGTTTCCCTGGAGTTCCACGATTTCGTCTATAACGAGAAGACCATCTTCGTCCGCAAGGTCGTGGTCCGCAACCGCCGCGACGCGGCGCGCGAGGTCCGGATGTTCTTCAGCCAGGAGTTCCAGATCGCCGAGGACCGGACCGGCATCAGCGCCTTCTACGACCCGGTGGCCAACGCGGTGGTGCACTACAAGGGGCCGCGGGTCTTCCTGGTCGGCGGCCAGGTCGGGCGCGGGTCGCACGGCCTCAGCGATTACGCCATCGGCACCACCCACCATCGCGGCCTCGAAGGCACCTGGCGCGACGCCGAGGACGGCGTCCTGTCCAAAAATCCGGTGGACCACGGGTCGGTCGATTCGACCGTCGGCCTCACGGCGCACCTGCCCGGCCGGGGCCACGAGAGCCTGTTCTACTGGGTGGCCGCCGGGCACAGCCTGGTCGAGGCCCGCGAACTCCACCGCTACATCCTGGAGCACAAACCGCAGCACCTGCTCGAGACCACCCGTGATGTCTGG
>CAYPMU010000020.1:0-10677 GCA_964411975.1 uncultured Gammaproteobacteria bacterium
GACGGTGATCTCAGTGGTTTTCGCGGTCGCCATAGGAGGGGACCCCGAGGTCATAGACCGCAGCCCCGCGCTTTCCGTTCTCGCCGCCGTTCTGTCCGTGATATTCACGCTCGCCGGCCCGCTGTCTTTTTTCGTCGGGATCTATGCCGTCATCAGGCATAAAGAATGGCCGGTGGCCCGATTCCTGGCGGCGTCATACGTCCTGACGGCGTTGCTGTTCCTGATGGGCGAGTTCCTTTTTCCGCATTGATCCGGGGTCGCCCGGTCGCAAGGCGCCGCCGACGCGGACAAAGACCGGAACGGCCGGTCATATTAATCCAACTGTTGAGATATTCTAACCCCGGCCGCGAACCAGCGCCGGAAAAAAAGTTATGCTTTCACTATCGCCGCTCGATCTGTCCAAGCTGAAGAAAGGCGAGGCCGACCGCGAGATCCTGCGCCTCGGCATCATCGCCGAACTCGACGCCGTCAGCCTGTACGAGCAGCTCGCGGCCATGGCGGAAAGCGCCAAGATCAAGGCGGTCCTGGCCGACATCGCCAGGGAGGAAAAGACCCACGTGGGCGAGTTCCAGGCGCTGCTGCTGCAGTTGGATAAGGAACAGGGCAGGGAACTGGCCAAAGGAAAGGACGAGGTCGAGAAGATGACGCGCTAAGCGGTCCGCGTCCCCGGTCCGCCGGGCCGCGAAGATAAGGCTCCGCCGCGCCGTCGGCGGCTGAACGGCGTTCGTATGACCAAACCTATCCGCCAATGGCTCTATTGGACCCCGAGGATACTGTCGTTATTGCTCCTCGTCTTTTTGGCGACCTTCTCGCTGGACGTCATCGAACCCGGCCGGAGCGCCGGGGAGATCGCCGTCGGCCTGTTGATGCATAATATCCCGGTGTTCGTCCTCGCGGGCGTCCTGGCCGTTTCCTGGAAACGCGAGCTCGTCGGCGGCGCGGTGTTCACCGTCATCGGCCTGCTGTTCCTGGCCAGAGCGGTCGTCACGCTGGCCATGAACGGATACGGTCAGTGGCTGGACGCTCTGCTCGGTTCGGTGCCGCTGGCCGCGCCGGCGCTGCTGATCGGCGTCCTGTTCCTCGTCAATTGGCGCCGGAAACGGGCCGCCGCGGGGAACGCCCCCGCCGCGCCGGCCCCGGAGCCGCCCGCGGCAAATAACGCTAAGACCGAATGAACGCCGCAGATCCCTATGCCCACCCATGAGCAAAAAACGGCCCGCATCGCGGCACAGCTGAAATCGCGCCAGAGCGCGCGGCCGCTTTCGTTGAAGAAAAAAGCCGTGTCCCACGAGGTCCCCAAGCCTGACGACAAGCGGCACCTGGATGAAAAGCTCGATATCAGCGACCTGAACGAGATCCTGCTGATCGACCCGGAACAGCGCGTCTGTGTCGCCGAGCCCGGCGTCACTTTCGTCGACCTGGTGGCGGCGACCATGAAGCACGGGCTCGTCCCTTTCGTCGTTCCGGAGCTGAAGACCATCACTATCGGCGGCGCGGTCGCCGGCTGCTCCATCGAGTCGATGTCGTACAAGATCGGCGGGTTCCACGATAATTGCCTGGAGTACGAGATCATCACCGCTAAAGGCGACGTCCTGACCTGTACTCCGGACAATGAGAACAGCCTGGTGTTCCAGATGGCCCACGGGACGTTCGGTACCCTCGGCATCATCTCCAAGCTGAAGTTCCGGCTGACGCCGGCCAAGCCGTTCGTGAAAGTGACCTACGAGAAATACGGCGACCTGGGGGCCTACAAGGCGGCCATCTGGAAGCATTATCAGGCCCGGGACGTCGATTTCATGGACGGGATCATCCATTCGCCCACGGAGCTGGTGCTGAGCGTGGCCAACTTCACGGACAAGGCGCCTTACGCCCACAGCTACGACTGGATGCGGGTCTACTACCTGAGCACGAAGACGCGCCGGGAAGATTATCTGCGGACGCCGGATTACTTTTTCCGCTACGACAAGGGCGTGACCAACGTGACGCCCAAGTCCTTCCTGGGCCGGCTCTTCTTCGGCAAGTTCGTCGATTCCACGGTCGTGCTCCGGCTGGTGGAAAAACTGCGACGGTTCATCCCGGCCCGGATGATCCCCATCACCGTCGATACTTTCATCCCGTTCTCGAAAGCGGACGAGTTCATGGACTGGTACCGGCGCGAGTTCGATTTCTTTCCCCTTTGGTGCGTGCCCTACAAGCGGGTCCGGGATTACGAATGGATCGACCCCGGCTTCCTTAAGAAAACTGACGACGAGCTTTACCTGGACCTGGCCATTTACGGCATGCGGCGGCCGGACGCCCGGCATTATCACCGGATCCTGGAGGACGAGCTCATGAAGATCGGCGCGCTTAAGACCCTCATCTCGAACAATTATTATTCCGAGGACGATTTCTGGAAGATCTGGAATAAGGAGAATTACGACCGGGTCAAGCGTCTGACCGATCCGGACAATATCTTCCGCGACCTGTACTCGAAGATGTGCCGGGCGACCAGAGGGCTGTAGGGCGGACGGGGCCATCAGGCCGGCCGGGTCGCCGGCCTTATTTCAATTAAAGTGAATTGCGGGTAAACTGCCCTTATGAAATATCCGAAGCCGAACCTGATCGTCGCCGTTTACGCCGTCCTGGCGCTGTTGATGCTGCTCGGGGTCGGCGTCTTTTCGGTCAGACGCGCCGTCACGGAGCCGGTCGCGGTCGTTTCGCCGGTGATGACTCCGCCGCCCAAGCCGACGCTGGACAAGGAGGCCTATGACCGCGGATTGCGGCGGCTCGCGCACCTGCCCGACGTCGTCCCAGAGCCCGGGCCGGAAGGGGAGACCGAGCAATCGGGGCCGTGGCCGGTCGAAGCGGCGTACCCCGAATACGGCGCCATCCTGCCTTTCAAGCGCATCGTGGCTTATTACGGCAATTTCCTTTCCAAAGGCATGGGCGTCCTCGGCGAATACCCCGAGGAGACGGTGCTGGAAATGCTAAAAAAAGAGGTCGCGGCCTGGGAAGCGGCCGATCCCGGGACGCCGGTCCAGCCGGGCATCAATTATATCGCCGTGACGGCCCAATACGGCGCCGGCGCGGACGGCAAATACCGCCTGCGCATGCCGGACGCGCAGATCGATAAAGCCCTGGCCATCGCCTCCAAGATCGACGGGATCGTTTTCCTCGAGGTCCAGCCGGGGCTGGCCGACCTAATGGGCGAGATCCGGGCCCTGGAGCCCTATCTGGCCATGCCGCAGGTGCATCTGGCCATCGATCCTGAGTTCGTCATGAAGAAGGGCGGTCTGCCCGGCCGGCGGGTCGGGACGGTGGACGCCGCCGACGTGAACGCCGCCGCAGCTTATCTCGCGGAACTGGTGCGGACGAACGGCCTGACGCCCAAAGTGCTGATCGTCCACCGTTATACCGGAGAGATGGTCACGAACGCGGCGCTGATCGAGCCGCTGCCCGAGGTCCAGATCGTGATGAACATGGACGGCTGGGGTCCGGGCGCCAAGAAATTCGGCACTTATAACCGGCATATCCGCACTGAGCCGGTGCAGTTCACGGGATTCAAGCTTTTCTACAAGAACGACATTCTACGCGAGGGTTCGCGCCTGCTCACGCCGGCCGAGGTCCTCGGGTTGACGCCGCAGCCGTCATATATCCAGTATCAGTGATCGGGATCTTTTGCTATCGGCCGGGGTCGTGACCGGATAAAATCAGAAAAGAGTTCATTGCCTTTCGCTGGATTAGCGATCTGTTTTTTGGTAAAATATCAACAATAAAATGATCAGCATCAATAAATATGGCATCAATGCAAAAAACGCCGCGCTGGTCGGTCATCGGCATGGTCGTCGTCGGCCTGGCCGCAGGCATTTTCATTCTGGTCGAGCTTAAGAAGCCTGGGACGGGACCGACTCCGGCTCAGCCGCCTGTCGAACAGCATGTCGCGCCCCTGGCCGGGTCCGGGGAGACCACGAATCGCGAAATGCTTGCCGGGACCGGCGGTCTGGAGACCGCGGCCGATATGATCGAATACGCGCCGGACGCGTCCGGTTATTTCGCCCGGCCGGTCGAGGCCGGTGAGTATCCGGGCGTGGTCATGATCCACGAGTGGTGGGGGCTGAACGAGAACATCCGGGACATGGCCCGTCAATTGGCCGCCAAAGGCTATCGCGTGCTGGCGGTCGATCTGTTCGGCGAGGTCGCGGCCACGCCGGACGACGCCCGTCGGCTCACGTCGGCGCTCGACCAGCCGCAGGCGACGGAACAGATGAAAGCAGCCGCCCGTTTCCTGCGCGACGGCGGTTCCAAACGGGTCGCCTCGCTCGGCTGGTGCTTCGGCGGCGGCCAGTCGCTGCAGCTCGCCCTCGCCGACGATCTTGACGCCACGGTCATCTATTACGGCCGGCTGGTGACAGACGAGACCCTGCTCCGCGCCATCGAACAGCCGGTGCTGGGCGTCTTCGGCGACCAGGATGCGTCCATCCCCGTCGCCGACGTCCGCGCATTCGAAGCCGCGCTCAAGAGCATCGGCACGGCCAACGAGATCCACGTTTACCCCGGGGTCGGACACGCCTTCGCCAATCCCTCCGGCGCCAATTACGCTCCGGAAGAGACGAGGGACGCCTGGCTGAAGACGCTGAATTTCCTGGACGCCCATCTCAAGTAACGGCGTAATGAACGGCCGCACGGCGGGAACCGCGGCGGACCACCGGCCACCAGCCGCCGACACCCGCCGCGGCCAAGCCGGATTCATGGTATATTTACACGGGGACAGTCGGTCTGTCCGATCAATAGCATATATATGAATCAACTAGTCGAAGTTCGCAGGGGATTTTGCCGGTTCAAGATGGCCGATTACGACCGGCTCACGCCCGGGGCTGCGTCGGCCTGCCGCCGGTCGGCCCGCCGGTTGCGGGGCAAGACGGTCATTCATATCAACGCCACCCCGGTCGGCGGCGGCGTCGTTGAGATACTGCGCAGCCAGATCCCGCTCGAAAGGTCCCTGGGCATCGACAGCCGCTGGCTGGTCATCGAGGCGGAACCGGAATTCTTCGTGGTCACCAAGAAGATCCATAATCTGTTCCAGGGCAAGCCGGGACGCCTGACGGCGGCCGATCGCCGCACCTATCTCCGCGTCAACCGCGAACTGGCGGCTTCGCTGACCGGGTACCTGTCGCGGCGCGGCATCGGGGATTGCCTGCTGATGGTGCACGATCCGCAGCCCCTGGCCATGATCGACCAATTGGACGGCCGGTGCGGCATCAACCCGTCGCTGCGCCTGCATATCGATTTCACCACGGCCAATCCTGACGTCATTTCATTTTTCCGGCCCTATATCAGCCGCTACCGTCGTCTCATCCTGAGCAGCAAGAATTATCTGCCGGCGTTCCGCTGGTTCCCCCGCGGGCGCATCGACATCATCCAGCCGGCGATCGATCCTTTTTCCGGCAAGAATCGCGTCATGGCTCCGGCGGCCGCCGGATGGCTCCTGCGGCGTTACGGCATCGATCCGGACCGGCCGATAATGACCCAGGTCTCCAGGTTCGACCCCTGGAAGGGCCCGCTGGGCGTGATCGAGGCTTACCAGCAGGTCAAAAAAAGCGAACCCGGACTGCAACTGGTCATGGCTGGGATCATGGCCGCCAAGGATGATCCGGAAGCAGTGAGCGTCTATCAGCGGGTGAAGACGGCCGCCGCCGGCGATCGGGACATCTTTTTGTTCGCCGAACCGGCCCAGCTTCGGGGCGTGCCCAACGACCGCTTCATCAACGCCTTGAATACCGGGAGCACGATCATGGTCCAGAACAGCTCGCGTGAAGGTTTCGGTTTGACGATGACCGAGGCCATGTGGCACGAGAAGCCCCTGGTCGCCGGTCCCACGGCCGGGGCCAGGTTGCAGATCAGTCACGGCAAGAACGGCCTGCTGGCCGGGTCTCCGGAAACCGTGGCC
This sequence comes from uncultured Gammaproteobacteria bacterium, assembly GCA_964411975.1. Classification (GTDB taxonomy): domain Bacteria; phylum Patescibacteriota; class Patescibacteriia; order SG8-24; family SG8-24; genus CAYPMU01. The sequence goes on from CAYPMU010000020.1 coordinate 5,927, forward strand.
AGATCCGTCCTGGGACTGCTCCAGGACCCGGCCCGGCGCCGCCGCCTGGGACGCGCGGCGCGCGCGTCGGTGAGGCGGAAATACCTGCTGTCGCATTACGTATCGGCGAATCTCCGGTCATATCTTCATAAATGAACAGCGGACACTGCGTCCGCGTTCCCGGTCAGGCCGGCCGCCCCCGATACGGGCGGCCTTTTAACGGCTGATCATATTTTTTGAGAATTTTTTCAACCCAGCTGGCGGTCAGGCCCGATACCTGTCATACTTCGCCACATGTGCTTTTCAGCCACGGCGAGTTTCGCCGCCGCAGCCGGTCTGGGCGCCATGGGCGTCGTGACGCTGCGCGAGGCGAAGTCCGGGTCCCGGAAGCCGCTCGCGGCCCTGCCGCTGCTCTTCGGCATCCAGCAGGCCGTGGAAGGCGTCGTCTGGATCTCCGGCCGCAACCCGCTGCTGCAGTCGACCGCGGCTTTCGTCTACGTCATGTTCTCGCACGTGCTGTGGCCTTTTTATGTCCCGCTGGCCGTCGGTCTGGTCGAGCCCAAGGGGAGGCGAAGGACCGTGCTCAAAGGCTTCTTGGTCTTCGGGGTCGCCCTCAGTTTCTGGCTGGCGACATATATCATCAGCGGTCCGGTCACGGTCTCTCTGGCTTGTTGCGGCGCGGTGTACGGGATGGTGCTGCCGCCCATACCTTACGGCCTGGCGGCCTACGTCTTCGTCACCTGTTTTTCCTGTTTCATTTCCAGCCATAAATTCATCCGGGTCCTGGGCCTGGCGATGCTGGGCGCCCTGGCGATCGCGCTCTGGGCCTACCAGGAGGCGTTCTATTCGGTGTGGTGTTTCTTCGCCGCCATATTGAGCGCCATCGTTTACGCCCATTTGAGACAAGGCAAGGGGCTTTGGCCGGTGAAGGCGGCTCCTGCGGACGAGCGGCATCATGTGCCCGAGGTCGTTGCCTGAACGCGGAGAGTGGCGCTGGCCGCGGGCCGTTCGATCCGCGTTTTAGGTTGAACGGTCTTTTGGCGTATAATATAGACATATGCTTAACCGGATTGAACAACGTCTACACCATATCGCCCACGACCTCGTCGGATCTAAGGTCGGCCTGCCGCCGGCGTTGAAGCTCAAGACGGCTGAACTCATCCTGCATTTGATGGCCAAACGCCGCTGTTTCGGCCTGTTCGTGATCTTAGGCTGGCAGGGCAAGTGGCGGGACCATCTTGACCGCCCGGACAGCGAACAGGACATCTTCGCCAGCCGGCGCGTCAACATCATGAACATCCAGCCGGACGAGCGCCGGCGCTACGACCTCGGGGCCACGGTCAATTTCGACGGGGCCATCCTGATCGATCGGCGCGGCGACATCGTCCATTCCGGAGTGCTGATCGAGGGGATGCGGCCGCGGGCCGTCGCGGACAAGGTCCGTCCCGGCCGCTTCGCCGACCTTTCGGAGCAGTATGGCTTCGAGACCAAGGTGCATACCCGGCACCTTACGGCCATTGCCGCTTCCTACGCTTTCAAAGGCACGACCGTATTCACCGTATCCGAGGAGACCGGCGCGTTCCATATATTCGAGGGCGGCCGGATCGTTCATTGCCATTGATCGGCGCCGGATCATTGAACGCAAAACAGCGCCGCGCGCTGTTTTTTGGCGAGGTCGTGGAGCGCTGTCAGGCCGCCGCCGGCGTGCCGCCGCGTCGGCGGTCCAGGATGATGAGCATCAACAACAGGGCGAAACCGAGCAGCGATCCGGCCGAGGCGAAATGGAAGGCCGCGGACGGCGACAGGACGTCCCAGGCGCGGCCCAGGCCGTAGCCGCCGGCGATGACGGCCAGGCCGGTGACGGTGTGGAAGACGGCGTAAGCGCTGCCGCGGGATCCGCTCGGGACGATCTGGGCGATGAAGGCCCGGCCAGATCCTTCGGTCAGGGCGTAGTAGAGTCCGTAGCCGGCGAAAAGCGCCAAGGCCGTTGTCAGGTCCGGCGTCCGGGCAAAACCGAATTCGATCAAGGATAACACCAGCCAGCCGGCGGCGATCAGCGGCAGCTTGCCGACGCGGTCGCTCCAGATGCCCAGCGGGTAGGACAGCGCGGCATAGATCAGGGTAAAGCCGGCGAACAGCGCCGGTATCCAGGCCCGTTCGATGCCGATATCTCCGGCCCGGACCAGGAATAGCGAATCGTTGATCTTGGTCAGCAAGGCCACGGCCGTGGCGGCGGTGAACAGCCAGAACTGCCAGGGGAAAGAGCGGCCGGCATTCTTCGCCGCCGCGGCGCGGCGTTCTGTTTCGCGCAGGCCGAACCAAATGAGCGCCAAGGCGACCAGTCCCGGTATGGCGGCCAGCGCAAAGATCAGGCGATAGGTCGCGAGCGAGGCCGTGAGGAGAAGGAGCAGACCGGCCGCGACCAGCGGTCCGAGGACCGATCCGGCCGTGTCGATCAGACGCTGGAAGCCGAAGGCCCGGCCCTGGACGCCGGCCGGGGCGGAGTCGGCGATCAGGGCGTCGCGCGGCGCGTCCTTGGTGCCTTTGCCGACGCCGTCGACCGTCCGCAGGAAAGCGACCGAGGCCAGGCCGCCGGATAGGGCCAGGAGCGGCCGCGCCAGCGAGGAGAGGGCGTAGCCCAGGAAGATGAAATCCTTCCGCCGGCGAAAGCGGTCCGACAGGATGCCGGACGCGAAACGGAACAGGCTGGTCGCTCCCTGCAGCAAACCGTCGATCAGGCCGATGTCGGCGCGGCTGAAATTGAGCAGGACCAGAAAGGCCGGCAGGACCGGCGCCACCAGGTCCTGGCCGAAACCGGAGGCCAGGGCGACGAAGGCGACGACGATGACGTTACGGGGTATTTTTGCGCGTTCGGCGGGCATAAGTCAGCCTTAATGATACGCCATTTTTCTTGATTTGACAGCATTCCGTCCGTTCATTATATTGCCGCCGGTTCCTTTAAAATCCGTCGCGGCGGCGCCACGATCAGTATTTAACTCAACGATAATAACGAAGTCTTATGATCACCAAGATCTGCGAAAAATGCGAGGCGGAGATGAAGTTGATCCCGGCCGGATTCAGCCGGGCCAAGAACAAACCCTATTCGGCATTCTGGTCCTGCGACAAAAGGAATGGCGGCTGCGGCTCCACGGCCCGGGCCGAAGGCGAAGCGGCGGCGCCGGCCGCTCCGGCGGTTTTGGACGACCGGCTCGCCGCCATCGAGCGCAAACTGGATGAGGTCATCGCTCTGGTCAAGGGCCTGGGCGGCGGTAACTGATCTGTTTCATCTGGGTGGAACGCCGGGCCGCGATCGGCCCGGCGGTTCCGTTAATTCAAGGCTTGACGCGCGCCGGACGCGAGGCGGCCGCCGCCGCGGAGACGCGGCGGATCATCGGCCGACCTGACAGACGGCGGCCGGATATGCTATCATGACCCATATGAATAGGATCCTCACCTTCACTTTATTGACATCGGTCTTGCTGCTGGCCGGTTTCGGTTGCGCACCCAAGACCGCGCCGCCGCCGGCCGACGATCCGGCGGCCAGACTCCAGGCGGAGATCGCCGCCGCGGAGAAACTCGATCTGAGCAGCGGCGGTCTCCTGACGGTCCCGGCCTATGTGTTCGGGCAGTTCCGTCTGGAGGAACTGGACCTGTCGCACAACCAGTTGACCGGCGCCTTGCCCGCCGAGATCCGGCATCTGACCAGGCTCCGAAAATTGGACGTCAGCGACAACGCCATGACCGGCGTCCCGGCCGAGATCGGCCAGCTGGCGGAACTGCGCAGTCTGGACCTCTCGAACAATCAGCTCACCGGTCTGCCGAATGAATTGGCCAAACTGACGAACCTGGAGGTCCTGGACCTGTCGGGCAACATGAATATTTCGGAGGCCGACCTGAAAGTCATAACCGACGCTTTGCCCGACCTCCAGGTAGTGCGTTGATCCGCGTTCCCGCGGCATGACCAGGGTATCGGTCTCCGCATTTCGATCGGATCGGCTGGGCGTGCTTCATCAATTAATCTCGACTTGGATCTTAACGCGCCAAATGTTATGAGAAAATTCATCATCGCCGCGATCATGTTATCGCTGGCCCTGCCGAGCCTGGCCCTTGCCACGACCACTGCCGGATCCGACGAGCCGGAGCAGATCCCTTCACCGGAATATCTGGAGTACTACAAGGTGCTGGAGAAACGGGGTAATTCCCTCTGGGGCCAGCGACTGATCACCAAGGAGGAAATGAAGGCGAGAGTGGCGGAAAAGAATGCCGCCAAGAAAGACGAGATCGCTTCGAAAAAGAGCGGGCAAAGCGAGGCTAAGTCCGCCAAGAAGGATACGAAGCAGGAAAGCAAGGACGCCAAGAAATTGGAGAAGATCGCGACCCCCGGCCACATCAAATTCTTCGAGGGCATCCGCCAGGTCGGCAATTCCCTCTGGGGCTTCGTCAAGAGCTCCTGGGGTTACGGTCTGGGTCTGCTGACCAAGGAAGGCGCGGCCTGCGTGGCGACGGCCACCGGCACGCGCGACGCCGCGGTCAGGACGGCCATCGTCGCCAATGACGCCGCCCTGCTCGCGGCCTACGACGCGCGTTCGTCCTGCCAGCAAACGGCCTTCACCAAGGATACGGCCAAGGAGATCGCGACGGCCCTGGCCGCGTGCAACAAGACCTTCGAGGCCTCCAGGAAAGAAGCCTGGAAACACTTTTTGTCATCGCGCGACGCCGCTTGGAAGCAGTTCCGCGGAGACCTGAAAAAATGCGGCGAGGCCGCCAACGCC
>CAYPMU010000021.1:0-1118 GCA_964411975.1 uncultured Gammaproteobacteria bacterium
CAGCATCGTTCAATGATCGCGGTCGCCGACAACACCGGCGCCAAGAAACTCCAGGTCATCCGTCTCCACGACGGCTACCAGCGGCGCACCGCCGGCTTGGGCGACATCGTCACCGCCGTGGTGAAGGTCGCCGTGCCGCACGGCACCGTGGCCAAGAGCCAGGTCGTCCACGTCGTCATCGTCCGGACCCGCAAGGAGACCAGGCGCAAGGACGGTTCCTACGTCCGTTTCGACGAGAACGCCGGCGTCATCATCGACAAGAAGACCAAGGAACCGAAGGGTACCCGCATTTTCGGGCCGATCGCCCGGGAACTGCGCGCCAAGGGTTTCGGCAAGATCATCTCGTTGGCTCCTGAGGTGGTATAACGCTACTAATGATATGAAGATCAAGAAAGGCGACAACGTGAAGGTCATGACCGGGAAGGACAAGGGGAAGACCGGCAAGGTCATCCAGGTCTTTCCGGCCCTGAACAAGATCGTGGTCGAGGGCGTCAACATCGCCTTCAAGCATGTCCGCACCCGCAAGCAGGGCGAGAAGGGCCAGAAGATCGAGTTCGCCTCGCCGTTATCCGCCGCCAACGCCATGATCGTCTGCCCCAAGTGCGCCAAACCGTCCCGGTTCGGCTCCAAAGAGCTCTCGACCGACGGCAAGAAGCGGAAAGTCCGGGTCTGCCGCAAATGTAAAGAGACGGTCGAGTAGTCCGCACCCCTATGAACGACAAATCCACTTTCCAAAAGAGATTCGAGAAGGAGGTCGTGCCCCAGCTTCAGAAGCAGCTGGGCGTGAAGAACCTCCTGGCCGTGCCGCGCTTCAAGAAGGTCGTGGTCAATGTCGGCCTGAAGCAGGGCCTGAAGGACCCGAAGTTCGTCGATGCCGCCGAGCGGACGCTGACGCACATCACCGGACAGAAGCCGGTCAAGACCCTGGCCAAGAAGTCCATCTCCACTTTCAAGATCCGCCAGGGGATGGTCGTCGGCATGGTCGTCACCCTGCGCGGCCGCCGCATGTATGATTTCATCAACAAACTGATCGACGTCACTCTGCCCCGCGTCCGCGATTTCCGCGGCCTGTCGGCCAAGTCCATCGATCAGCATGGCAACCTGTCCATCGGTTTCCG
>CAYPMU010000021.1:1128-10581 GCA_964411975.1 uncultured Gammaproteobacteria bacterium
TTCTGCAGCGTATTCGAACATGACCAATCCAAAATCATCCTCGATCTTGCCTCGTAAAGTCTCGATCGCTTCCTGCTTGCGAGTGAACTCCAACTGGAGCTGGTTGGTCGTCCGCTCCACCCTTGGCATGGCAACCTGTCCATCGGTTTCCGGGAGTGCATCGCCTTCCCGGAGGTCCGCCCGGAGGACACCGACTACATGCACGGACTCGAGGTCGCCGTCGTCACCGATGCCGGCGATAAGGAGCGGGGGCTGGCCCTGTTCCGCTCGGCCGGATTCCCTTTAAGAGAAGAAGCCAAATAAACGACGTCTATGGCCACTGAAGGACAAATCGCCAAATCCAGGAAGAAGCCCAAGTTCTCGACCCGCAAGGTCAACCGTTGTTGGCGCTGCGGCCGCCAGCGCAGCTACATGCGCGATTTCAAGCTGTGCCGCATCTGCTTCCGCGAGCTGGCCAACCGAGGCGAGATCCCCGGTATAAGGAAAGCTTCCTGGTAACCGCACCACCTATGACCGATCCCATCTCAGACATGCTCACAAGGATCCGCAACGCTTCGGCCGTCGGCAAGCCGGAGGTCAGGGTTCCTTATTCCAAGCTCAAGCTGGCCATCGCCAAGATCCTCAACGCCGAAGGCTATGTGGCCGCCATCGAGAAGCTCAGCGCCGGACACGGCGAGCTGCGGTTGGAACTTAAGTACGAGGACGGCCGATCCAAGATCCGCAACCTGCGCCGCGTTTCCAAGCCCGGCCGCCGGATGTATTCCGGCCACGGCGACCTGCCCAAGGTCCTGTCCGACCGCGGCATCGCCATCGTTTCCACTTCCCAGGGCGTCATGACCAACAAGGAAGCCCGCAAACGGAAGCTGGGCGGCGAGGTCTTGTGCGAGGTGTTTTGATCAACCATTAAGGCAAGAGTACCTGTCATCGTAGCCCTATAATCGTATGTCCAGAGTCGGTAAGAAAATATTGGAGATACCGTCCGGCGTCGACATCAAGGTCGACGGCGCGACCGTCAAGGTCAAAGGCCCCAAAGGCGAGCTGGCCCTGGCTTTGCATCCGCACGTCAAGGTGAACATCGCCGACAAGCAGCTGACCGTGGACGTGGCCGACCACGAACTGGTCAAGGACCGGGCCTTGTGGGGCCTGTTCCGCCGGCTCATTGAGAACATGGTCACGGGCGTGACCAAGGGCTTCGAGAAGCGGCTGGAGATCAACGGCGTCGGCTTCAAGGCCGCTCTGTCCGGCAAGGTGCTCAAGCTCGACGTCGGTTTTTCCCATGAGGTCGAATTCAAGATACCGTCCGGCGTCAACGTCGCCGTGGACAAGAATATCATCATCGTTTCCGGCATCGACCGCCAGGTGGTCGGCGAGACCGCGGCCAGCATCCGCAGCATCAAGAAGCCCGAGCCGTACCAAGGCAAGGGCATCAAGTACGTGGAGGAAGTGATCCGCCGCAAGGCCGGCAAGGCGGCCAAGGCCGGGTCAGCCGCGGCTTAATACCACGACCGAACGATCTACCGTTATGAGCGCACGCAATAAGCAAAAGAAAGATTTACGCGACCGCCGGCACCGCCGGATCCGGGCCAAGCTGTCCGGTACGGCCTCCCGGCCGCGCCTGGTCGTCTTCCGCAGCGCCCTGCACGTCTACGCCCAGCTGATCGATGACGCCGCCGGCCGCACCCTGGCCGCGGCCGACGATCTCGGTTTGGACAAGAAAGAGAAGGCCGCGGCGGCCAAGGGCGACGACAAGCGTAAGGCCAAGGTGGCCGTCGCTTACGCCGTCGGCAAGGCCCTGGCCGAAAAAGCCGTCAAGCTCGGCGTCAAACAGGCGGTCTTCGATCGCGGCGGTTTTTCCTATACCGGACGCGTCGCCGCCCTGGCCGACGGCGCCCGCGATAACGGAATGCAATTTTAGCCTAAGCTGACCTATGATGAACAAGAACGTAGGCGGGCGCGGACACGAGCGCGGCCGCGGCAGATTCACGGAGCAGAAGGAATTCGACCAGCGGATCCTCGATCTGGCCCGCGTCACCCGCGTGACCAAGGGCGGCAAACGCATGCGTTTCCGCGCCTGCGTCATCATCGGCGACCGCAAGGGACGCGTCGGTTACGGCGTGGCCAAAGGTGCCGACGTCGCCGCCAGCGTCAACAAGGCCGTGACCCAGGCCAAGAAACGCATGATCACCGTCTCGCTGCAGAACGGCACCATTCCGCACGCCGTTCATCAGAAGTTCGCCGCCGCTTCCATCCTGATCAAGCCGGCTCCCCGCGGCACGGGCGTCAAGGCCGGCGGCGCGGTCCGCGTCGTCCTGGAGATGGCCGGCGTGCCCAACGCCGTGGCCAAGATCCTCGGCTCCAACAACAAGATCAACAACGCCAAGGCCACCATGCAGGCCCTGCAGCAGCTGATGAAACCCCTGGCCAAGGCCAAGCCCGCGGCCGAAGCCGTCGCCGGCGCCAAGGCCGCGGCCTAGCGTCACCGTCTTATGACCAATCTTTCCATGAGCAATCTCAGACCGGCCCGCGGCTCCAAGAAGCACCCGAAGCGCGTCGGTCGCGGTAACGCCTCCGGCAAGGGTACGACCGCCGGACGCGGCACCAAGGGCCAGAAAGCCCGGACCGGCGGCCGCGGCGGCCTCAAGGTGCTCGGTCTGCGCCGACTGGTGATGCAGACGCCGAAACTGCGCGGTTTCAAGGCGCCTAAGGACGACGTCGTCCTGGTCGACCTGGAGACGCTGAACCTGTCCTGCAGGAACGGCGAGATCGTCAGCCGCCGTTCGTTGATCGCCAAAAAACTCGTTCCGGCTTCCGCGGCCAAGGTCAAGATCCTGGGCGGCGGCGAGCTCAAGAAGAAGCTGATCGTCATCGGCTGCAAGCTTTCCGGTTCGGCCAAAGAACAGATACTGGCGGCCGGAGGCGAAGTCCGCTAAACTAGGGAAGTTACCAGGGGCGAGCCCCGCAAGCGGTTCATTCCTCGAACTGGCCGTCCAAAATATGTGGAATAAACTCCGTCAAATCTGGAAAACCGGCGACCTGCGCAACAGCATTCTGTTCGTGATCGTCATGCTGGTGATCTTTCGCGTGGCCGCGCACGTGCCCGTCCCGGGCGTCAAGCCTGAGGCCCTGAAGGATTTCCTGAACTCCAACCAGATCCTGGGCATGATCAACGTCTTCTCCGGCGGTTCCTGGGACAGCTTCTCCGTCGTGGCCATGGGCGTCGGTCCTTACATCACCGCTTCGATCATCTTCCAGCTCCTGGCCATGATCATCCCCAGCCTGGAGGAAATGCAGAAGGAAGCCGGCGGCCAGGACCGGATCAACCAGTACACCCGCCTGGCGACGCCGCCTTTGGCCATGCTCCAGGCCTTCGGCATGATCTCGATACTGAAACAGTCCCAGTTCGGACTCGTCGCCGAGTTGACGGGTTTGCAGATACTGCTGATCATGCTGACCATGACCGCCGGCACCGTCTTCCTGATGTGGATCGGCGAGCTCATTTCCGAGCGCAAGATCGGCAACGGCATTTCCATCCTCATTTTCGCCAACATCGTCGCCGGCCTGCCGACCACGCTGCAGCAGGCGGCGCTGACCTTCGAGCCGTCGCAGATCATCAACCTGATCGCTTTCGTCATCATCGGCGTGCTGACCATCGCCGCCATCGTCCTGATCACCGAGGGCCAGCGCAACGTCCCGGTCATCTACGCCAAGCGCATGCGCGGCGGCAAGCTGTTCGGCGGCGTCGAGACCCACTTGCCGTTGCGGGTCAATATGGCCGGCGTCATTCCGATCATCTTCGCCATCTCCATCATCCTCTTCCCGCCGATGATCGCCCAATTCTTCCTGCAGGCCAAGACGGCCTGGGTCGCCGCCGGCGCCCAGAAGGTCATCTTCTTCTTCCAGGACAAGTGGGTCTACGGCATCCTCTACTTCCTGCTGGTGTTCATCTTCACCTATTTCTACACCGCGGTGGTCTTCCATCCTGACCGGGTGGCCGAGAACCTCCAGAAACAGGGCGGCTTCATCCCCGGCATCCGGCCCGGCCACCCGACGTCCGAATTCATCAGCCGGACCCTCAACCGCATCATCCCGGCCGGCGCTTTCTTCCTGGCGGCCGTCGCCGTCCTGCCGCTCATCGTCCAGGAGATCACCGGTACCCAGGCCCTGGTGGTCGGCGGCACCAGCCTGCTGATCGTCGTGTCCGTGGTCATCGAGATCGTCAATCAGGTCAATTCGCAGATGACCATGCGTGAATACGAGGCCTTATAGGCGTTAAGCGCGTCAAGCCAAAAGGGTGCTAAAAGCGCCCTTTTTTGGTATAATCAAGGCATATGTCCGAAGACGTGAAACAATTCACCCATGAGGAGATAAAAGAGCTTACTTTCGGCATAGCCTCGCTCGACCAGAAGCAGCGGGAGCTGGTCCGGAGCAAGCTCAATCACCTTCACGGCCTTAATTCCGGGCGTATCAGCCGCCGCACCCTGCATCTCGAGCTCAACAAGATGAAGCAGGCCTATCAGATCTCCGAGCTTGACCAGCAGAACATCGAGGCGGCTTTTTATGGCGCCTGAGCCGGCTGACGGCCGCGAGACCGGCTTTCCGGCCGGTCCGTCCGGCCGCAACCTGTTCACCCTGGCCGTCGAGGCGTCCTGCCTGGCCGCTATTTCCGGTCTGGTGCTCTGGGGCGAACGGGCGGCTCCGCCGCTGCCGCCCGCCGCGGTCGTCGGCAGCGTCTGGTTCCTGTGGTATTTCCTGTCGGCTTTCGCCGCGGCCACGGTGTTGATGGTCCTGCTGCTGCGGTCGCGCCGCGGCTCGCGCTGGTTCGCAGCGTTCTTTTCCCTGGCGGTCTTCGTCGGCGTCGGCGTCATTACTGAACGCTTTTGGGGCGCCGGCGGCGCCATCCTGGCCACGGCTTCGGCCGTGCTGCTGCATTACGGTCTGCGCCGGGTGGCGATCTTCGACCTGGTGCTGGTGTTCGGACTGGCCGGCGTCACCCTGAGCCTGGGAGAGGCCATGCCGCCTCTCAGCATCCTGGTCATCCTGGTGGTCCTGTCGTTCTATGACGTTTTCGCGGTCTTCGTGACCGGCCACATGGTCCGGGCCGCCGAAGCCCTGCTGGAACAGCGCGCTTTTTTCGCCCTGATCGTGCCTTCGGGCCCGCGCTGGTTCTGGACCGGATTGAGCGCGGTGGCGCCCGGGCCGAAGTTCCTTTTTCTGGGGACCGGCGATCTGGTCCTGCCGGCGCTGCTGGTGGCCGCGACCGGACGTTCCGGGACGGCGGCCGCCCTGCCGGTCCTGGCCGGAGCTTTGGCCGGACTTGCATCCATGCACCTGATCTTCATCAACCAGACGCGGCGTCGGCCGATACCGGCCCTGCCTCCGATAGCCTTGGGCGCCATCCTCGGTTATCTGGTATCATTTCTAGCGTCAAGCTAGCGTCAAATATGTATAACATCATCATCATGGGCCCGCAGGGGTCGGGCAAGGGCACGCAGGCCGAGCGGCTCTCCAAGCGTCTGGGCGTACCCGCCGTCTCCACCGGAGCCCTGTTCCGGGCCGAGGTCGAACGCAACACCGGCATGGGCAGGGAGATCGCCCCTTTTCTTCAAAAGGGCGAACGCGTCCCTTCGGATCTGGTGCGCCAGGTCGTCTTTGACCGCATGTCCGAACAGGACACCCGGGTCGGAGTGATACTCGACGGTTATCCCCGGACCACTGAACAAGCCGAGACCTTGGACGAGATAATGACCAAGCTCGAGCGCCACATCACCCACGTGCTTTTCCTGGACCTGAGCAACGAGGAGGCGATCCGCCGCCTCGGCGGCCGTCGCGTCTGCTCGAACGACAAGTGCCGCCTCAGTTACCACATCGAATTCAAAAAGCCCCTGACCCAGGATAAATGCGACCGCTGCGGTTCGCCGCTGAAGCAGCGGCAGGACGACGTCCCGGAGGCGATCACGCGCCGGTTGGAGCTTTTCCATAACGATACCCGCCCCCTCTTGGATTTTTATAAGCCAAGGGGTATTGTGTCCATGATCGACGGGTCCGGACCCATGGCGGACGTGGAATTAGCCGTCAATAACGCCCTGGGCCTGTGAGCCGCCGCCGCGACAGTTCTTTAGGCAAGGAGGACTTCATGAGCGTGTCTCAGCGTGACTTTCAGTTGATCTTCGGCGTCACCGGCCTCAAAGCCGCCGGCAAGGACGAGTTGACCCGTTATCTCGGGACGAAGTACGGGTTTTATATCCGCAGCTGCGGCGACGAGATCCGCGACCAGCTCAAGCGCAACGGCATCGAGAAACCGACGGTCGATCAGCAGATCGAGCTCGGCAACCGCGGCCGGCGCGAGAGCGGCGACGTGGCTTACTGGGCCAAGCGGGTCATGCTGACCTGCAAAGGCGAGAGCTGCCGCCTGGTAGGCGTCAACGGCTTGCGGCATCCGCTGGAGGTCGAGGGCCTGACCAAACTGGTCGGTTCGCGCCTGGTGCTGATCGGCATCGTCGCTCCGACGCCGCTGCGCGCCCAAAGGCTCATTTCCCGCGGCCGCATCGGGGATCCCCGGACCATCGAGGAATTCATGGACCTGGACGATCACGACCGCGGCATCGGCCAGCCCTGGGACGGCCAGCAGGTCGACCGGACACTGGCCTGTGTTCCCTGGGAGAACCTCTACAACAATACCGGCACCCTGGCCGAGTTCCATGCCTGGATCGACGCCATGGTGGAGCGCGAGATGAAGAAGCGCCGGCTCAAGCGGGGCAAGAAAGGCTGAAGTTTTCGGCTTCGATCAAAGGTCACCTCAAGGTGACCTTTTTAATAGTTCCTGAGCGAAGTCGAAGGGCTACCCAATATATCCTTCGAGCGAGCAAAGCGAGTCGAGAAGCGGCCTGATGTCATTCCCGCGTAGGCGGGAATGCAGAAATCGGCTGCGGGTCCTGTCGCGGTTTTTACCCCGCCGGTGCTCGCAGGCGCTCCGCGCCGTCGGGGGCCCCAAAACCGCGCCACCCGCAGCCCGGCCCGAGCCAGTAAAGAAAGGATTGCGCTCGGCCGGCCGCTGCGCGGCCTGCTGCGGGGATGGCGCTTGCGCGCCATCTGCCCTCGCGGGATGTAGGAAGTTTTTCCGCAAAGTAGGCTGCCACGATTATATACGACGGCTTTTATTATTTTAAGTTCATATGCCTTTGCTAAAGGCTAATTTTTGCTTTAAACTGAGGGGGTTAAGCTGAAATATGATCTACCTTAAGACCGATGAGGAAATAAGCGTGATCCGCCAGGGAGGGCGGATACTTTCGGATATCCTGGCCGAGCTCGTGGCCATGTCCAAGCCCGGTGCGGACACCGCGGCCATCGACGCCCGGGCGGAGGAACTGATGCGCCAGGCCGGCGGCGAACCGGCGTTCAAGGGCTACCGCGGCAGCGGCGGCGCCAAGCCGTTCCCCAGCACCATTTGCGCCTCGATCAACGACGAGGTGGTCCACGGGCTGGCTGTGCCGGCCAGGGAACTCCAGGACGGCGACCTGTTCAAGATCGACATCGGTTTGCGTTATCAGGAGCTGTACACCGACATGGCCGTGACCGTTCCCATCGGCCGGGTCTCCAAGGAGGCCGAGCGGCTGCGCCGGTCCACCAAGGAAGCGCTGCTGTTGGGCCTGGGGAAGGTCAAGTCCGGCGGCTGGATCAGCGACATCGGCAAAGCCGTCGACAAGTACGTGCGGCGCCAGGGTTATTCCACGGTCAAGGACCTGGTCGGCCACGGCGTAGGCAAGTACGTCCACGAGGAGCCGCAGATACCGAACTATTTCGACGCGGCGGCCGAACCGATCAGGATCGAACCGGGGATGGTCCTGGCGATCGAGCCGATGGTCAACGCCGGCGGGGACGCGGTCCGGGTCCTGTCCGACGGCTGGACCGTGGTCACGGTCGACAAGAGCCTCTCGGCTCATTTTGAAGCGACTGTCGCCGTCGATTCCGACGGCCGGGTCGATATCATGACGCCCTTCGTCGAGGGGGTCTGAACCAAAGCATGAAGATACTGGGCGTGGATTACGGATCGAAGCGGGTCGGCCTGGCCACCGTCGATACGGAGGTGGCCATGGCTTTTCCGCTGCGTTCGATGCCTTCGGCCCGGCCCGGGGAGCTGGCCGCGGCCATCATCGCCGCGGCTGACGCGGAAGCCGCCGGTAAGATCGTCGTCGGATTGCCGCGACGGTTGTCCGGTTCCGGTCCGGCCGGCGACACCGAACAGGCGGTGATCGAGCTGGTCGAAGCCTTGCGGTCCCGCACCTCGCTGCCCGTTGATACCGAGGATGAAAGGCTGACCACCGCCCTGGTCGAGCGCGAACGCCGCGAGGCAGGATTGACCAAAAAACAGTTCGATAAGGACGCTGCGGCCGCCGCCGCGCTGCTCGAGACCTACATCGGGCGGCAGGCCCATAATTAGCCTTATTTTAGACGTTTGTGCCGACCTATCGCGACCGCGGTTTCGTCCTGAAGATGAGGCCGATACGCGACGCCGACCGCCATTACACCATCTTCACCGAGGATCACGGCAAGATCTCGGTGTTGGCCAAAGGTTCGCGCCGCGGCCGCAGCAAGATGTCGCCGCACTTGGCCGCTTTCGGTCTGGTCGATTTGATGATCGCCCGCGGGCGGGTCATTGACCGTCTGGCGGGCGCTGGCATGACGCGGGCGTTCGATGGCGTGTTCAGCGACCTGACCGCCGTTTCGGTCGCTCAGAGTTTCTTATTAACGGTCGACTCCCTGACCAAACGCGAGTTGCCGGAAGACCGCGTCTTCCGGCTGATCCACGGACTTTTGGACGCCTTGGACCGGCCGGAGCCGCTCCGTGACGGACCGACCGCGGGTCTGATCTTCAGCGCGGCCGTTATCAAGCTCCTGGATATCCTCGGTTTCGCTCCGGAATTGGGTTACTGCATCCGTTGCCGGCGGACGCCGGTCGGAGAGGTCCAGGCCATGAATATCGCCCGCGGCGGCCTCGAGTGCGCTTCTTGCCGCGGCCGGGATTCTCTGATCCTGACCGCCGGGACCCTGGAAAACCTCAGGTCGCTGCGCGCGGCGGAATTGTCGGCTGTCCGCGCCTTGCCGGTCAGCGACCGGTCGCGGCGGCAGATCGGCCTGATCACCGAGCTTCTGCTTGCCGGCCATGCCGATGACCGGCTGGCGGTCCTGGGGTATATGAAGTCCGTGGCCGCGGGGTAGCGGAGAGGGGGGGGCTGAAGACGGTAAGCACTGAAGTGCAGAAGCTCAATTTTTGGTCTTCAGAACTCCGGATCTCCAGCGCCCCCAGAACTCACCCGACGAGGGTTGATTATTCGGCCGAAAATGGGCAAAATGAAGCGGTATTCAATCATCCGCATATGACCTTAATTACGATCAAAGAAGCCCCGAAACATGTCGGCCAGGAGGTCGAGATCCGCGGCTGGACCTTCAACAGCC
>CAYPMU010000022.1:0-4322 GCA_964411975.1 uncultured Gammaproteobacteria bacterium
TGACCAGTTTGTACGGATGCAGCACGTACGAGCGGATCTGACTCCCCCACTCGGCGCTCTGGAACTCGCCGCGCAGCTTCTTCTTCTCGTCGGCCCTTTCCTGCAGATAGATGGCGTGCAGCTTGGCGCGCAGGATGCGCATGGCGGTTTCCTTGTTCTGGGTCTGGGAACGTTCGTTCTGGCAGGAGACGACTATGCCGGTCGGGAGGTGGGTGACGCGCACGGCCGAATACGTCGTCTGAACGCTTTGGCCGCCGTGTCCCGACGACAGGAAGGTGTCGATCCGCAGATCTTCCGGCTTGATGGTCACCTCGGAAATTTCGCCCAACTCAGGCAAAATTTCGACCAGGGCGAAGGAAGTGTGGCGCATCTTTTCGGCGTCGAACGGCGAGATGCGGACCAGGCGATGGACACCGGCTTCGGACTTCAGGAAGCCGTAAGCGTAGCGGCCCTCGACGGAAACGGTCACGCTCTTGATGCCCGCCTCGCCGCCGCGGTGCTCGTCGAGCACCTTGGTCTTCCAGCCCCTGATCTCGGCGTAGCGCAGGAACATGCGCAGCAGCATCTCCACCCAGTCCTGGGCTTCGGTGCCGCCGGCGCCGGCGTGAATGGCCATGATGGCGTCATTGGCGTCGTACTTGTCGTCCATCAGGGTGGTGAACTCCAGCTTGGCCAGCTTCTCTTTCAGGCCCGCCAGCTGGGTCACGATGCCGCTCTCGGCCTCGGCGTCGCCCTCTTCCAGGGCCAGTTTGCCGAAATCCAAAAGTTCGCCCGCCTCGGTCCGCAGGGACAGCCAGTCGTTATAATATTCCTTCAGGCCGGCGAGTCGCCGGCTGACCTTCTGGGCATGGTCGTTGTCCTTCCAGAAATCCGGCTGCTGCGTTTCCCACTCGGTAGCGTCGATGTCGGCCTTGGTCCTGTCCAGGTCAAAGCAACCCCCAAGTATCGGAGACTTTGGCTTTCAGCTCTTCGATATCCTGGAGGACTTGTTTCAGCATATGTTAGGACGGCGCGCCGAGATGGCGCTAGATCTTGATCTGCTTGGCGTACTTGCTGAGATAGGGTATCTCCCAGCGCTTGCCTTCGTAGGCCTGGATGGCGGCGTAGACGGAAACGGCGAACATGACCACCCACAGCGACCAGCCGATGAACGGGATCCACATGATCAGGCTGGCCACGACCCAGATGACGAACCAGGCCAAACCCTGCTGCAGATGGAATTTGACGAAATCGTTGTCGCGGGCCAGGAGCAGCGGGATGAGCAGCAGCAGGCCGAAGTAGGCCAAAGCGGCATAGATGCGATTGATGTCGACGGGCTGGGCCGGCGGGGTCTCTTTCTTGGCTTCCGGCGGCTGGGCGGGTTGGTCGGACATAACTTGAAGTGATGATTAATTACCGCTCAATTATACAGGGACGCGGCCCGAAATTCAAACCCGACCCGGCGGCCAAGCCGGCGCTCCTGACCAAAAGCGGGAGCCTTGCGGCTCCCGCCTGTTTTTTGGCTTGACGCAGCGGACATTAGTACATGCCGCCGCCCATGCCGCCCATGCCCATGCCGCCGCCGTGGCCCTGACCCTCTTCCTTCTTTTCCGGAATGTCGGTCACGACGCACTCGGTGGTCAGGAGCAGCGAAGCGATGGAGGCCGCGTTCTGCAGGGCGCTGCGGACCACCTTGGTCGGGTCGACGATGCCGGCCTTGACCAGATTCTCATAGGTGCCGGTCGCGGCGTTGAAACCGAAGCCGCCCTCGCCTTCCTTGACCTTGGCCAGGACGACGTTGCCGTCCTCGCCGGTGTTCTCGGCGATCTGCCGCAGCGGCTCCTCCAGGGCCAGGCGCATGATGGTCCGGCCGACGCTCTCGTCCATCTGCTCCTTGGTCAGGGGCTTGTCCAGCACGGCGCTGGCCCGGAGCAGGGCCACGCCGCCGCCGACCACGATACCCTCCTCGACCGCGGCCTTGGTGGCCTGGACCGCGTCCTCGATGCGCTGCTTGATCTCCTTCATTTCGGTCTCGGTGGCCGCGCCGACGCGGATGACGGCCACGCCGCCGGACAGCTTGGCCAGCCGTTCCTGGAATTTCTCCTTGTCGAAATCGGAATCGGCCTGTTCCAGCTCGCGCTTGATCAGGGCCACGCGGTCCTTGACCTCCTGCTGGCTGCCGGCGCCGTCGACGATGGTGGTGTTTTCCTTGGTGGAAACGACCTTGCGGGCCCGGCCCAGGTCCTCCAGCTTGGCCTCTTCGAGCTTCAGGCCGACCTCTTCGCTGATCAGCTTGGCGCCCGTCAGGACGGCGATGTCCTTGAGCATCTCCTTGCGGCGGTCGCCGAAGCCCGGCGCCTTGACCGCCAGCGCGCTGAAGGTGCCGCGCAGCTTGTTGACCACGAGCGTGGCCAGGGCCTCGCCGTCAACGTCCTCGGCGATGATGACGATCTCCTTCTTGCCGGTCTGGGCGATCTTTTCCAGGAGCGGCAGGATGTCGTGGATCGAGGAGATCTTCTTGTCGGTGATCAGGATGTAGGGATCGGTGTATTCGGCTTCCATCCGCTCGGCGTTGGTGATCATGTAGGGCGCGATATAGCCCTTGTCGAAGCGCATGCCGTCGACCACTTCCTTGTCTATCCCGAAAGATTGCGACTCCTCCACGGTGATGACGCCGTTCTCGCCCACGGCCTTCATGGCTTCGGCGATGATCTTGCCGATGGCCGGGTCATTGGCCGAGATCGAAGCCACCTGCTCGATGTCGCCGCCGGAGATCTGCTTGGACATCTTCTTAAGCTCGTCCACGACGGAAGCGACGGCTTTGTCGATGCCGCGCTTGATGACCATGGGATTGGCGCCGGCGGCCAGGTTGCGCAGGCCGGAAGCGTAGATGGCCTGGGCCAGCACGGTGGCCGTAGTGGTGCCGTCGCCGGCGACGTCGTTGGTCTTGGAGGCGACCTCCTTGACCAATTCGGCGCCGATGTTCTCGAACTTGTCGGCCAGTTCGATCTCCTTGGCCACGGTCACGCCGTCCTTGGTGACGGTCGGCGAACCGAAGCCTTTGTCCAGCACGACGTTCTTGCCGCCGGGACCGAGGGTCGTCTTGACCGCGTCGGCCAGGATGTCGACGCCTTTCTTGATCTTCTGCCTAGCCTCTTCGGAAAAAAGTATCTGTTTGGCCATAGATGCCGTGATGAAAGGTGAAAAAGGAAATTACTCGATGAGGGCGATGATGTCGGACTCTTCCAGCACCAGGTAATCCACGCCGTCGATCTTGATCTCGTCCGGACCGTACTTCTTGAACATTACCTTGTCGCCGACCTTGACCGACATCGGCGACCGCTTGCCGTCCTCGAGCAGCTTGCCCGGACCGACGGCGATGACCTCGCCCTTTTCCGGACGCTCCTTCTCCACGGTATCGGGGATGACGATGCCGCCTTTGACCGTCTCGGTCTTGGCCAACGGCTTGAGCACGACTCGATCGGCTAACGGTTTTAACATAGACGCTTTAAGAAATTATTTAAAAAATTCGCTGTGAAGCGATATCATATCGCTTTTTCAGCACTCGCTATTGTAGAGTGCTAATATCGCCCTGTCAAGTTCGCGCGCTATTGGGCGGATATTAGCCTAAAAAATGATGGCCGGATAAGGAATAATCAGGACCTTGCGGCCGCATGCCTGTCAGTGACGCGGCTCCCGTGCCCGCAAGATCTCCGCCGCGGTCAGGCCGCAGGCCAGCCAGAACAAAAGCTGTCCCGGCCAGGAACTCCAGAGGAAATGGTCAAAAAGTCCGGCGACCAGGCCGGCGCCCAGCATCGCCGCCGGGACCGCCGCGGCCGCGCCGGCGGACCTCAGCGGCCACAGGCAGCGAACGATCCAACCGAGCAGCAGCAGCCAAAACGCCAATCCGACGGCGCCGATGTCGACGAGCACGAGCAGCGGCAAATTATGGACCTCCTGGTACTGCCAGCCGGAACGCGCGTCGGCCAATTCGCGCCAGACCGCGGCCGGCATCTCCCCGGCCCCGACGCCCAAAGCCGCGTGCCGGGAGACGAGTTTCAGGGCGTCGGCGGTCAAAGTCTGCCGCTCATTCCAGGAACGCCATTCCAGGCGCCCTTGAACGGAGGCCCTGGTCAAGGCCGGCTCACGATAAACCAAGCCGACGGAGACGAAAGCCGCGGCCAGCACCAAAACCGCCAGCCACGCGGTCGGCACAATCCGGGACCCGCGCCGGGCCTCCATCAAAGCGTAAACGATGAACCCGGCTGCCAAAGCGAGAGCCGCGCCGCGGGAAAAAGAAAAGAACGCCCCAGGCAGCCAAGGTGGTTCCAGAAAGCGCAGTT
>CAYPMU010000022.1:4332-10348 GCA_964411975.1 uncultured Gammaproteobacteria bacterium
CTTCTGGGGTGTCGGGCTCTACTCGATCAACTCGCGCCAGCAGCGGTTCCCGGGAGCGTTCCGCCCTGGCGACGATCAGGCCGAGACAGGCCAGGATGCCCAGCGCGATGAAAAAACCGTAGATATTGGGATGACCGAAGGTCCCGTAGGCCCGCAGCCAGCGGCCGGCGACGGTTTCGATCACGGAAACGCCAGGCAGGCCGGGCGCGTGCGCCGCCATGCCCAGCCACTTGGCCGGCGGCGACGATTGGGTGAAAAATTGCCAGACGCCCAGCAGTGCCTGAAAAGCCGCGCCGGTGACGAAAGCGGAAAAATAAACGACGCCCGGCGGCCGATCCGCCAGCAGGGCGGCGAAGAGGGCCGCTCCCAGGACCACCCAGGAAGCCGCCAGCAGGCTGAAATACGGGTCGCCGGACTGGCAGACCGAGATCAGGGCGGCTCCGGCCAGGCCCGCCGCGAACAGCGCCGGCGGCCGCCGCAGCGCCGCCAGGAACGGCGACCGGCCGCGGAATGCCAGCACGGCCAGGACGTAAAGCGCGGCCAGTATCTGGGTGCCGAACAGGCTGAGCGTGCCCGGTTCGACGCTGACCCCGGCGATCAAGCCGGTGCGCCAGATGAACCTGGTGCCGAGCGGCGCCAAAACGATAAGGGCGAAAAGCAACAGAGAAGTGATCCGCCGGCCATTCATAAAGCGATGCCCAGTCTGGCCAACCGTTCGTAGAACGTCTTTTGGAACCGGGCCCGGCGGTCATTGGTATGGAACTTCAAGACGTCGGCAGAGATGACCACGCGGCTGTCGATGTTGGCCAGCGCGGTGATCTGCCGGGGGAAACGTTTTTCCTGCAGGCGGCGCGCCCAGGGTTCGAGCGCGCGCAACAACAACAGGAACGGACCGCCCGGACGCCGCCGGGACGGTACGGCCCGCCGCGCGCTGGTCTCCGTGGCGTAGTGGACCGGCAGACGGCCGCCGATCCAGGAATTGGCCTCCAAGAACCGCGCGAAAACGCCGCCAGCGTCATAAAGCGGCACCAGCGAGGCCAGCCAGTAATCCAGGTAAGGATCGCCTCCGGGCCAGGCGAGATCGGCGATCCCCAGCCGATCCTCGGACAAGAGGAAGGTCAGGCAGAACTTGTCGGCGTGATCGTTCTCTCCGGGCATCTGCCCGAACAGCCGCAGCGGTCCGCCGATGAGCAGACGGGTGATCCAGACCGTGCCGGGACGGCAGACCAGGAACAGGTCGATGTCGCTCTCCCGGTCGGCGTTGGACAGCGCCAGGCTGTTGCAGACGGCCATGAGGCTGAGCGACGGCAGCAGTCTGGCCCACCAGGCCAGACGGCGGGCTTTGCGGAACTTGGCCTCGGCCAGCCGGTAACGGCGCCGGCGCGTGGCCACGGCGTCCTGGCGGCCGGCCAGGAAATAGTACCCCTCGAACCGGCCGACCGCGGCGTCAGCCAGGACCGCTTCGATCTCGGTCAGGCCCGGAGTGCCGTTGCCGCCTCTTCCGGAAAGGTCATAAAGGAACCGCCTGATCTCGACCAGCGTCAGCGGACAATCGAACATGTCGAAAAAGGCCAAAGCGGCCAGAACGGACGAACGGAGATCGGGACGTGACTGAACGGACATGGCGCTGGAATGGTTCACTTGCCTAAATATAGACCAAAAAACCTGACCTGACGAGACATCCCGCGATGCGGCGAACGGTCAAACCGCTGCCGACCAGCTTGACAGGAGCGCCTTCGGCTCGCTCCTACTGCCGATGCTGTTCACGACTGCCGCCCGCAGGGATTCTCCCGCGAGACGGGACTTCCACATTCAAAATATATGCGGGTCGCGGCCGCGGCAAGGAACCGGTATGAATTCCGCGGCCTACAAAAAACGCCCCGAGACGGGGCGCGGGCCGGTCCGGCGGACCGGATCAGCGGTCCAGCCGGGTGGCCAGGAAGCGATGATGGCTCAGCCACGCAGTGCGGAGCCACCGACTCTGTTCCAGCGCGAACACCAGTCGGTATTCACGGTCACGCGGCCGGTCGAAGACGCCGAGGGCGTAGATCCTGTCCTCGTCGCGATGGACGGCGCCGAGCGCGTAGATGTCGTGCTGCGGACGGAGCCGGCGATGATGCTGGGCCAGGAACGACAGGAACTCGCAGGCGTCGGCCGGGCGATAACCGCGCCGGGCCATTTCGGCCGGAGCCTCGTTCACGTCGATGCTGAGGCGTTCGCCGCGGCTTTGCCGGCGTTCTTCGGAGCGGCGGCAGATCTCGCCGAACTCGGCGTCCCGTCCGGCCCTGATCGCCGCGGCCATGGCGAAAACATCGGCGTCATCGACATCCGAGCAAAGCTGCAGGAGTTCGAAACGGCGGATGTAAGGCTCGCCGCCCCGGGCCGCGTATATCTCGGACAAGGGGCGTCCGGGCCGGTCGAACGGGCGAACTCCCCTGAATCCGGCCCGGCGGACGAGTTCGTCCCAGGGCAGGGCGGGGTCGACGCGGACCTCGAACGAATCCGGCATCCGCAGCTTCCAGCGACGGCGCGCTTCCAGACCGGGAAAAAAGAACGGCAACAGATCCATGACTTCCTCCTGTGTCCGTAGGGATACTGCCACCACGGCAGATTAAGCCTCGGCGGGGACGCGGTCAAGTCCGCGCGCGGCTGACCAAAAACCGCCGCCCGGACGGGCGGCGGCGTCTTTCTTGGCGTCATGAACGGGATGAACGGGACATGCTGGAAACGGCGCCGGCGCCGCCGGTGGCGGCGATGGCCTCGGCCGCTTCCACGGCGATGAATTCGCCCTTCACCACCATCTTCTCGTCATCGATGGAGATGACCTGCGCGGGATGCACGAGAAGCTCCTTCGGCAGCAACGCGGACAGCGAGCGCGACTTGGTCACGACGTACTGCACCACGGCGTGGTCATCGGAATCGACGACGAAGCCGGCCAGCTTGCCGATCTTCTCGCCGGCCCCCGTGACCACGGGCAGGCCGCGCATTTCTTTATCGCTAAGGCGCATATCCTTGTCGGCTTCAGGCCGCCGGCGCGACCGCGGGCGCGGCGGGCGGCGTCTTTCGACCCTGTTTGAAGAAATAAGCTTGCTGGGCGATGGTCAGCAGGTTCATCGTCAGCCAGTATAGCGCCAGGCCGCCGGGCAGCGTCCAGGAGATGAACACGGTCAGCGCCGGCATCATGTACAACATCTGCTTGTTCATCGTCGCCAGCACCGTTTCGTCCTCGGCTCCGGGGACCTTCTTGGGCTGCGGTTTGGTGGTCATCATCTTGGTCTGGAAATACTGCGTGATGCCGGCCAGGACGGCCAGGATCGGGCTGGCGACGGACAGGTCCAGCAAGCCGATGAACGCGGCGTCGATGCTGCCGGGATTGGCGACGAACGGGTAGAGGAATTCGTAGCCGCTGGACTTGAGCCCGTGCGACAGGGCCTGGTAGAGGGCGATGAACACCGGCAGCTGCACCAGCGTCGGCAGACAGGCCGAGAACGGCGAGACCTTCTCCCGGGTGTAAAGCTCCATCATCTTCTTGGCCAGCTCCTCTTTCTGTTCCTTGGCCCCGTACTGCTTCTTGAGGGCCTCCATCTTCGGCTGCAGCTCGGTCAGGGCTTTCTGCGACTTCATCGTCTTGGCCGTGACCGGCCAAAGGATGAGCTTGAGGATGATCGTCAGCAGGATGATGGCGATGCCGATGTCGCTGCCGGGGATCGAATTATAAAGGAAGATCAGCAGGTTGAAGATCGGCTTGTAGAACAGGATGTAATAGATTTCCTTCATAGCGGGAGGCTATTCGGCCGCCGGCGCCTCATCGCCGGACCCCGCCTCTTCCGGAACCTCGACGGCCGGTTCGACCGGGGCCGCTTCGGCCGGGACGGACTCGTCTCCCGGCGGCACCAGGACCTGGCCTTCGACCTCGTTCAGGGACTTGATGTTGATCCGCCAGCCGGTCAGGCGCGAGGCCAGCCGGACGTTCTGTCCGCCCTTGCCGATGGCCAGGGACAACTGATCCTCGCTGACGATGACCTCGGCGATGCGGCTCTCCTCGTCCAGGGCGATCTCCACGACCTTGGCCGGAGAGAGGGCATTGGTGATGAATTTGACCGGGTCGTCATCGTGCTGGATGATGTCGATCTTCTCGCCGCCGCCGAGTTCGCCGATGATGGTCTGGATGCGCGTGCCGCGCTGGCCGATGCAGGAACCGATCGGGTCGACGTTATCCTGCGTCGTGGCCACGGCCACCTTGGAACGGGAACCGGCCTCGCGGGCGATGCCCTTGATCAGGACGATGCCGCTGGAAACTTCCGGGATCTCCATGCCGAACAGCTTGCGGACGATCTCCGGATGGGCGCGCGAGACCACGACCTCCGGCCCTTTGGAGCTGAGCCGGACGTCGGTGATGAACACCTTGACCCGGTCGCCGGGAGCGTAACGCTCGGTCATGATCTGCTCTTCCGGAGGCATGACGCCGGTGACCCGGCCCAGGTCGATCAGGACCAGCCGGCCCTCGCGCCGCTGCACCGTGGCGTTGATCAGTTCGTTCTGTCGTTCCTTGAACTCGGTGAACAGCTTGGAACGCTCGGCTTCGCGGAGCTTCTGGGTGATGACCTGCTTGGCCGTCTGGGCGGCCATGCGGCCGAAAGACGCGGGCACCTCCAGTTTGGTGCGGATCTCCTCGCCGATCTCGGCGTCCTTCTTCAGCGCGGCCCGGGCCTCGGTCACCATGATCTCGGTCTTGGGGTTGAATTTCTTTTCCTCTTCCGCCGGAACGGCGCCTTCGCCGCCTTCGGCCGGAACGACCGGGGCGGGCTCGACCGCGACCGGGGCGACCGGCCTCTTTTCCGGCTCTTCGGCGCCCTCCTCCGGCTCTTCGGGGAGTTCCTGGTCCTCGACTACGGTCTTGACGTCATAGACGTCGAAGGCCAGGGTGTCGGCCTCGGCGTCGAAGATCACCTTGACGTTCTGGTTCTTCTCGCCGAAATCCTTGCGGTAAGCCGCGGCCAGGGCGGCTTCGATGGTCTCGATGACGGACTCGACGGGGATGTTCTTCTCGTCGCTGATCTGCTTGATGGCCTGCATTATGGGTGAAGACATAAGCTCATGTTCGTTTGGATCGCCGCCGCGGAACGGGCGGCTGGAATGATGAATGTTCACGGGCAAATAAAAGAGACTAGTTCTTGATAGAACTAGTCTCAGCAGGGACGATACCGCATCCGGAGCGGTTTGTCAATCGTGGCCGGCGGCGTCTTCGGCCAGGCGGCGCGTCTCGGCGAGCTTGCCCGGACCGGAGCCGTTCAGGCGGTCCTGATGACTGACCGCCAAATAAGGCTGGCCGGCGATCAGTGCGCGCTCGCTCTTCATGAACTCGACGCACTCTTCCGGGGCGACCAATCCGTCGCAATACTCCGGGCTCCGGCTCATGAAGTCCGCGATGGCCGCGAGGTCCTCGTCGGTCATGCGGCCCAGGAACCGGGCCGCGGCGTCGCGCAGGCCGGCGAAGGTGTCGACGGTCTCGGACCGGCGGCGTTCCAGGCGGCGTCGAGACGGCGAATCCTCGTCGCCTTGGGCGGCGATCGCCCGGTCGAACGCTTCCTTCTGCAGTCCGGTGAAGCGCAGCAGGTTGAAGACCAGCTCGTAGCCCTGGACGACCTGCGGCCGGGCCAGGGGCGGCATGCGCGACGGCGGGGCCGGCGGCGGGGCCGGCCGCTTCACGCGCCGCTTCCTGAATTCGCTCCAGACGGCCTTGTTGCCGGGCCAGGCGATGATGGTGACGACGATGAAAGCCAGCAGGGCGATGATCGCTATCCGAATGACGGGCCAAAGCGCCGGATCCCAGGTCATGATTACCTCCTCTCGATCATTTCAATGTACGACAACGCAACTTAACACCGACGGGCCGGCCAGGTCAACCCCCTTCGCCGACGGCCGAACGGAGATGGCGGAGCTTGGTCCGGCCGCCGCCGGCCGGCTCCAGGATGGCGATGACGTCGATCCTGAACCGGGAAGCGGCTTCAGCGCG
>CAYPMU010000023.1:0-10252 GCA_964411975.1 uncultured Gammaproteobacteria bacterium
GGACATCAGGGCCAGGGCGTACATCGACGGCGCCAGCCAGAAGCGGACGCTGGACCAGGCCGGCCGTCCGGACTCGCGCCATTTCAGGAACTGCAGCACTCCGACCAGAATGAACATGACCGACAGCGAATCGCCCAGGCCGGCGACATAGGTCACGGCCTCGGTCTGTAGGGGATGGATCAGGAAGATCAGCGCGGTCAGCCAGGCCAGGCGCCGGTCCCGGAACACCCGCCACAGAACGAAGTACAGCAGCACGGCGTCGCCGATATGGAAGAGAGTGTTCACGACGTGGTAGCCGCCCGGCCAGCCCCGCCAGATATGCCACTCGACCGAATAGGTCAGGAGCAGCATCGGCCGCCAGTAGTTGTCGCGCAACTCGACCCCGGCAATGAGGTTCTCGCTGAAATACTTGGGCAGGTACTGCCAGTCGTGGACGAATTTGTTGTTGAGAATGCTGTCGTCATCGTCCCAGAACATCCGGTTGCCCCAGGAATTGACGTAAAGCGCGAGGCCGGCGACGAACAGCAGCGTAACGGCCAGCGTCCGGCTGCGCGGCCCGGACCAGGCCTTGATCTTGGCGAACATACGCCGTAAATCGTACCAGAAATGGCGATTTTCCGCAGTTTGAGGCCGGGGCCGGCCGGCGGCATTGACTTTTAGCCCTATTTGTGCGAGTTTTACCCGTCGCGTCCGCGGCGCCGCCGTAATAACGGCGCACCCGGGCCGAAGTTCGTTGAAATGGAAGGTGAGAGATGACGGATAAAGAACGACCGACGTCATTTTCTACCGGAAGCCAAGGTCTGATGTCCCGCGACGAGGATTCGCTGAACGCGGCCGTGGCCAACGCCCTGGCCTTCAGCGGCCCTTACGCGCGGATCGCCGCCTTGCCGGACATCGTCGATGTCCGGCTGCGGTCGACCGCGTGGTCGCGCGTCTGGAACCGCCGCCTGACCGCTATTTCCACGGAATACGTCGGGTATTCGCGCCAGTGTCACTTGGTCCTGGCCGTGGCCCACGGTACGGGACCGCTGGTCGACCGGGTTGAACTGCCTTCAGCCGGAGCGCCGGAGGCCGACGCGGACCGCCGCGTCGACCGGCAGGATTTCCTGAACCTGCTCGACGGCCTTTACGGCCCGGTCGCGGTCATCGACCTGCCGGAGTACCTGCGGCGCTACCGCCTGCCCTTCCAGGAGATGCTGACCCTGGAACAGGCGGCGGCGGACCCGCTGGTCCTGGCCCGCCTGGGACCGCAAGCCGTTCCCTACCTGGAAAGGCAGTTGCGGATCTCCCAGGAATGGATCAGGGACAATGGCGGCACGGCCTATGGCAACCGCTGCGTCCTCAGCCTGCGCGACGCCGACGACTTCAACTACTGTTGGACCGTCGACGCGACGCTGCCGGTCGGACATTTCCTGGAGATCTCCGGGCTGATCGACTGCGAACACGGCCACATGGACGCGCCGGGCGCCCACGCCAGCCGGATAACGGAGATCGCCTGCCGTTCCGGCGGCGAAGCCCTGGTCATCGGCATACGCGGCGAGGGCGAACTGACCGAGGTCCATCCCGGCGAAGACCTGATCCGGGAGGCTTTCGCCGCCAACTGGCGCGGCCTGCTGCGGCCCAACCGCGTACCGCCCGGCCCCGGCCGCATCTACGGCCTGGTCCGCCGCGCCGGCCTCTGGTTCACCCGGCATGAACGCCCCGGACCGCTGCGCCCTGAAGCCGACCCGGAATTCCCGGTGGTCGCCATCGACCGGCCCACCCGCCTGATCGTGCGCGTGCCGGTCGGCGAAAAAGACCCGAGGCGGCTGCCGGTCTTCCGCCAGCTGGCCGCGGCCGCGCCGCCCTGGACCAACGCTTTTCACCTCCGGGAGGAACCGCGGACGGTCTGGAAGGGCGACGCGCCGTCGCATATCGAGGCGATCGCGGATTTCTACCGCGTCCGGACCGAGACCGGCTGGCGCCTACCGCCGCTCGCGGCGCTGCGGCGGGAGCCGGAAACATTGCTCCGGCTGACCGCCGGCGGTCCTTAAGACGCTCAAGCCCCGCGCCTGTATCACAGGCTGCGGGGCTTCTCTTATGAAGGCGGCTGGCCGGAGTTCGCTGACCGCCGGCGACGGTTGACTTCGGACGCCGTCCCTGCTAAATTGCCCCATCGGACCTTGTCAACCACCCGCCGCTAAAGGAGCGACAGATGAAAATACCGCCCGAACTGATCAAGCTGATGGAAGCCGTCGAAAACAACGACCTCGCCCGCTACGCGGCCGAGCGACGCCGGGCCGAGGCCGAAGCGGCCAAGCGCCGGCGGATCCTCGACCTGAAGATGGCCCGCTACGACGAGGTCTGGAACAACGCCGAGTTCCTCGACCGCTGGCGCGTCGACTTCCTCCAGACCCCTGAGGCCGCCCGCCTCTGGCGCCTGCTGGGCCCGGACGCCCGCCTGCCGATCTTCGCGGCCAGGTTCTGGCTCGGCGAGCCGTCGCATGTCGGCGAGCGCACCACCTGGGCGATGCTGGTCCTCGACGACCGGCTGCACCACCTGCGCTACGAAGAGTGGCATAAAGGCCACTGCTCGCTGCGGGGCGAACGCCTGACCAGCGTCCAGGACATCTTCGACGGGCTCCATCCGGATTTTCTGAAGCAGCTCCGCGAGCACCTGGAAGGCCCGGACGCCTGGAAGTACGTTCTCCAGGAGCTGGCCAAGCGGACCTGAACGCTCTTTTTTTACGGAAACAGGCTTTACGGCCTGTTTTTTTTGTAACGTCTGCAATCTTCGAGACCGGCCAAAAGAAGTACTAAGGTCCTGAGGTCTGAATATGGCCAATGGAGCGCCGGCGGCCTTATGGCTTCAGTACTCCCGCACCCCAGAATTTCCTACCCCAAAAAGAAACACCCCGTCGGATGACGGGGTGTCGAAGATGCTATTTGTCTTTGCCGGCCGCGGCCGACCGGTCCCGGCGGGACAGGCAGGTATTAATGACCTCCGCCACCTGTTCCGGCGGCAGATCGCTGCCGACCTCGCGCGGCGAACCGCCGATGGTGTCGCTGCCTCCCCAGCGATGCTCGGCATCGGCGGAGACGCCCTCGGCCTTGTTCAAAGCCGCGTACAGCTTGAACAGAGGAAAAGGGATGAACTGCGACAGACGGCCGATGGCGTAACGGTAGCGGCCGTCCGTCTCGCTGATCAGCGAGACGAAGGCTTTCACCCGCTTCTCGGCCATGCCGACGCGCGCCGCCTCTCCGACCTCTCGGACCATCTGCCAGGAGCCGTGGTCGGTCAGCACCTCGAACGAAGTATCGACCTCGACCGCGCGCGGACCGTTGAACAGGGTCCGGCGGATGCGCCGGTGCATCTCCCGGACCAGCCGTTCCATGCCCTTGGCATCCAACTGCTGCAACGCGCCGCTGGACCGGGCCTTGGTGTAAGGCTGCGTGATCCAGTTGAGCTGTTTCATCAGTTGCAGCCTCTTGCGCGTCGGATAGAGGCCGCCGGACATGTCCATCAGGTCCTCGAGCCGGATCAGCTCCCGGAGTTTCGGCCGGTTGACGTCCTCCGGATAGGTCAGGACATAAGTCGCCAAAGCCACATCCTGATCGCAGTCATTGCAATAGAGCGTGGCCGTCGGCCGCCCTTCCTCGTCGCGAAAACCGTCGTAGAGGCCGAGCTTGACCAGAAGCATCGCCTGGAGGCAGCTCGACCGCGTGGCGACGCGGTCCACCTCTTCATGATGATTGATGTTGAGGATGGTCCTCTCCTGATCGAACTTCGGGCTGCCCTTGCAGTAGCCGTCGATGGCGATGCTGAAGGGCGGATACGAAGTGAACGGCGGCAGGGTCTCATCGCCCGACCGCACTGGCTTGTCCCAACAGATCTCCTTGTTGGGCTCAAAAACCATCTTGATGGTCATGGCTGACTCCTGCGTGAAAAGTTGTGAAAGTGCTCTGAACGCCGCCAAAAAGGCGACGCCTCAGTATGGCAAAAATAGGCCGGAAAGTCAATGTTCGCCGTCCGTCGGCATCGGCGTCTGACGGGGCTTGGAATACATGCCGCGACGGCAGTTCTTGGCTATGGACCGCCTTTAGATCAGCCGTTCCAAGCGGGGTTTGCTTTCCGTCTGACCGTTCCCAGGCCGGTCAAAAACGGGCCGAGAACCAACCTTGTTGCCGTCCCCGGCCGATGGTATACTGAGAACGATCCGGCGCGACATCGCCGCTAAAACCGGTCCTATGGGCAATGCTATCTCGCTAAAAAAGAAGAAACCCTCCGACGACGAAATGATCCTCTTCCCCGAGGCCGAGAGCCTCAAGCCGGTCTCGTCCGGGAGCGCGAACGCTTCCTGGCTCGGCGACCAGGGCGAGGCGCAGCTGGCCGTCGACGTCTATGAGACCGAGGGCGAGATCGTCATCAAGTCGGCCATCGCCGGCGTCGCGCCCGAGAACCTTGAGGTCTTCGTGCATAATGATATGCTGACGGTCCGGGGCAACCGGCCGCCGGAATGCCAGGACGTCGGCGTCCGGCACCTGGTGCGCGAATGCCACTGGGGGTCGTTCTCCCGCTCCCTGATCCTGCCCTCGGAGATCGACGGCGACCGGATCCAGGCCGAACTTAAGAACGGCGTCCTGACCGTACGCTTGCCAAAGATCGCCAGATCTAAGAAGATACAGGTCAAAGAGACCTAAAGACGCCGCGCATCGGCCAGATGGCGGCGCGGACATTGAACCAGAGGATACCGCATGACCGAAAACGGGACCGGACCGACCAACCTGCTGCGGGCGCCGCAAGCCGGCAAACGGAACCGGAAAAGAACATCTTCAGGGAAACGGTC
The DNA here is from genome assembly GCA_964411975.1 of uncultured Gammaproteobacteria bacterium. GTDB lineage: Bacteria > Patescibacteriota > Patescibacteriia > SG8-24 > SG8-24 > CAYPMU01. The sequence continues at coordinate 4,827 of CAYPMU010000023.1, forward strand.
ACCTTTTCCATTCCATCAGGTGGCGGTTTTTTTATTGTTCCTGCTGATCCTGGCCGCCGGCAGCCTGGGCTACGTGGCCAGCTCCTACGCCGGCCGCATCGTGCCCGGCGTCACCGTCAACGCCGTCGCTGTCGGCGAAATGACCCCGGCCGAGGCCAAGCTGGCCCTGGAAAAGAAGATCGCCGACCTGCGCCTGGTCTTCATCGTCGGCGAACGGCGCGGTTCGCTGGCGGCCAACGCTCCGCTGCGCGCCGGCGGCCGCCCGCTGGCTTCTTTCGACGTCGACGCGGCCGTCCAACGGGCTTTCGAGATCGGCCACGGGGCCGGCGGCCTGAAAGGGGCGGCCCAGCGGCTTGACGCCCTGATCTTCGGTTCGGCCGTGAAAATGCCGGCGACCCTCGACCTGGCCGAACTCAAGCTGGCGCTGGCGGCCGAATTCCCCGGTCTGGACCAGCCGGCCCGCAACGCCGGCCTGTCGTTCCGGTTCAACGACCCCGGCTCCCGGCCGCAGATCAGCGTGCTGCCGGAACGCGTCGGCGAGATACCCGACATGGACGCCGTCACCAGGGAGACGGCCTATCGCCTCAAGACCTTTTCGCCGGCCGCCATCATCGTCAAGACCAGGAAGGACCTGCCGGCGCTGACCGCCGCCGACGTCGCCCCGTTGGCCGCCGCCGCGGCCGAGTCGCTCGACCGGGCGCCGCTCACCCTGAAAGCCGACGGCCTGTCCTGGACGATCACCGACCGGCAGCTGGCCGATTGGATGGCGACCGTGCCCACGGGACTCCCCCAACCCAGGGCCAAACTGAGTTTCGATCCCGAGAGCCTGAACAAATATCTGGGAGCGCGCGCCGCGGCCCTGAGGACCGAACCGGTCGACGCCGTCTTCACCATGGCCGACGGCAAGGTCGCCGAATTCCGTCCCAGCGTCGAGGGCTCCGAGGTCGACATCGAAGCGGCCGCCGCCATGCTGGCGAACGTGGTCTTCGGCCGGCAGGAGACCGAGCCGGCCGACAACGGCCGGATCGCGCTCGACCTGCCGTTCAAGCCCATTCCGCCGCTGGTCGACACGGCCTCCTCCAACGCTTTCGGCATCAGGGAGATCATCGGCGTCGGCGAATCCAACTTCCGCGGCAGCCCGAAGAACCGCCGCATTAATATCGCCATCGGCGCCAAGTCGGTCAACGGCACGCTCATCCCGGCCGGCGAGGAATTCTCCCTGCTCAAGACCCTGGGCGACATCGACGAATCCCAGGGGTACCTCCAGGAACTGGTCATAAAACAGGATAAGACCACCCCGGAATTCGGCGGCGGCCTCTGCCAGATCGGCACGACTACCTTCCGCGCCACCCTGGCCGCCGGCCTGCCGGTCACCGAGCGGCGCAACCATTCCTATCGCGTCGTCTATTATGAGCGCGACGGCGACGGCAAACCCATGGGGCCGGGCAAGGACGCCACCATTTACAGCCCCTGGCCGGACTTCAAGTTCGTCAACGATACCGGGCACGCCATCCTCATCACCACGAACATCGATGGCGACCGGCTGACCTTCACTTTCTGGGGGACCGGCGACGGCCGCAAGGCCGAACAGACCGACGCCAAGGTCTACAACATCGTGCCGCCGCCGGAGAAAAAGATCATCGAGACCGCCGACCTCAAGCCGGGCGTGACCAAATGCACCGAAAGTCCGCATGCCGGGGCCGACGCGGTCTTCACCTACACCGTGGCCTATCCGGACGGCGAAGTGAAGAAAACGGATTTCTACAGCCATTACCGCCCCTGGGGCGAGGTCTGTCTGATCGGCATCGACCCCAACGCCGAACCGGCCGACGGCGCTGTCCCGGAACTGCCGTCGGTGGACACGGTCGGGACCACGGGGAACTGACAAAATAAAATATCCGGGCCTGAAAAGGTCCGGATATTTTTTATTGAAAAACACCCCATGGAGTCGCGCTCAAGAAGATTGCTCCGAGGAGCAACCGAGTCGAAACCCGGGATACCCTCGAAGAAACCCCCATGCTTGTCGTGAGCGCGAATCTATGGGGTGTTCTGTGGAAAAAACCAACCGTTACATCAACAGCGTAGATTAGCACATGACCGGTATCCTGTCAAGGGGCTGGGTCCGGAACGGCCTTTCCGCTGTCGAAGACGGTCCGAAAAAGACGATTTTCCGGATGTGCTTGACGATTTTAAGGCTAAAAAAGCGGTTCAACCATGAACCCGGCCACATATTGACATCAAGCTTAATTTATGCTATATTAACTGGTCACGAAGTCCTTTTTACCGTCCGGGCAACGCCTCAGGCGTGTGCACTCAACAAAAGTGAACGCCCCTGAGGCAGTGCCCGACAAAAAGACCATGGATTGGTGCCCTCACGGGCCGTCGGGGAACCGCGCGGGTTCGACTCCCGCCACTGCCACCATTATTTCTTCGCCTTGATCGCGTAACGCCGTTCAAAGGAGGAGAAAGGTAGCGCTGGTCGTCAAGCAGTCAGGTCCGGCAATTATGCCGGCAGTTCCGATAACCGCCTTCGGCCGGTATCCGGTCGCCAGGCGGCACATCACCGAATTGCCAGGAGGCATCAAATGCAGCCGCTCATTCTTCCGCTCGAATCCGACGAAAGCATCCGCGTCAACGGCTACCGCGACGGTCGCGGCATCCGGGTGGTCTTCCAGGAAGGCGGTTTCGTCAACATCGGGTTGTTCCGCCGGGCCTACCACGTCGTCGCCGACGGCGAGGAGACCTCGAGCGGTCCGGTCACCATCCGCGTCCAGGTGGACGAGGACGACGCCACGACCATGGAGGTCCGCATCGAGGGCTCGGAAAAGACGGTCACCCGCACCCTGTCGCCGGGGGTCTGCGACGAGATCATCCAGAGGCTGCTCTGGGCCGACGCCTTGCTCTCGACCTACGATCTGCGGCCGCGGAACGACGCTGCTAAGGTCGTCCAGGAAAGGCACGGCGGATAAGGCGCCGCAACGGCGCAGCAGACAGAGAACTCTTCTCCCCCGCCTCCAGCTTCGGCTGGAGGTTTTTTTATTGCCGCGCCGCCAGCGAAAGGCGCGGCTTGCCAAAAACAAGGACATCCGTTTCACTGAGGTCAGTCCTTTTAACCTCGTCCACAAAAGAGGTCGATCATGACCGGACACGACCATGGTCATCATCAGGCCGCGGGACGGACCGTGGCCCTGAATTTGGCGGTGAACATCGGCCTGACCCTGGCCAAATGGACCGCCTTCCTGCTCACCGGCTCGCCTTCGCTGTTCGGCGAAGCGGCGCACTCGACGGCCGACACCCTGAATCCCGTGCTGCTGTGGACCGGCCATCGCCGCGGCCCCCGGCCCAAATGCGATCGCCACCCCTGGGGCCACGGCCGGGAGACCTTTTTCTGGTCGCTGGTCGCCGCCGAGGTGATGCTCGTCCTGGGCGCGGGCCTGACCGCCTGGCGCGGCCTGACCGCCCTGCTGACCGGACAGAGCCCGGAATATTCTCCCTGGTCACTGGGCATCATGGTTTTCGCCCTGCTGGCCGAACTGACGACGTTCACGCTGGCCTACCGCCGCCTCAAGGCGGCGAACGGCGGCCGGCCGGCGGCCGGCCTGGGCCGCTCCCGCGACACCGTCCTGCTGGGCGTCCTGCTGGAGAACGGCGTCGACGCCCTGGGCGTCGTCCTGGCCCTGACCGGTTTCGGGCTGTTCGCCCTGACCGGCCAAGCCGTCTGGGATGCGCTGTTCTCGCTGGCCATCGCCGCCGTCCTGGGCGTCTCCTCGGTCTTCCTGATCCGGCGCAACCGTTCGCTGCTCGTCGGCGAAGCGGCCCCGCCTGAGACCGCGGCCGCCATCGCCCGCGCCCTGCGCGCCCGCGCCGGCCTGACCGAGATCGTCGAGATCACGGCCGTGGTCCGCGGCCCGGAGGAGATCCACTGCCGCCTCCGGCTGCGCCTGGACCGGGAACGGTTCGTCACCGGCTGGTGTTCCGGCCCGGCGGCCGAACCGTATTTGGCCGGCGACCCCGTCCGCTGGTGCCTGGAACTGACCGTCCGCGATCTCGCGGCGATCAGGGACGCGGTCCGCGCCGCGGTCCCGGACATCACCATGGTCGACATCGAACTGACCTGAACTCAAATCCCCCCGTTCGGAACGGGGGGATTTTTCATGCGATCTCGGCGAACCGCTATTTCCTGATGATCTTGTCGACCAGGCCGTAGCGCACCGCTTCGTCGGCGCTCATGAAATAGTCGCGGTCCGTGTCCTTCTCCACCTTGGAGAACGGCTGACCGGTGTGCTGGGCGATGATGCGATTAAGCTGGTCCTTCATTTTCAGGATGCGCTCGGCGCGGATCTTGATGTCCGTGGCCTGGCCTTCGGCGCCGCCCATGATCTGGTGGATCATCACCTCGGCGTTGGGCAGGGTGAAGCGCTTGCCTTTGGTGCCGGCGGCCAGCAGCACCGCGCCCATCGAGGCGGCCATGCCCAGGCAGATGGTGGCCACGTCCGGTTTGATGTACTGGATGGTGTCGTAAATGGCCAGGCCGGCCGTGACCGAACCGCCCGGACTGTTGATATAAAGCTTGATGTCCTTGGTCTTGTCCTGGCTCTCCAGGAACAACAGCTGGGCGACGACGGTGTCGGCCAGATGGTCGTCGATGGCGTCGCCGATGTCGAGCTTCCTATTTCATCCTTCCAGGCAAGGAAGCGAGCCGGGCAGCGAAACTATCTTGCCGTGGTCGTTCCCGGCATGGCCTACGCCGATCAAATCGCAGCGCGGCAGAACGGCGAGATAGTGGTCGAGATGGCCTACCTCTTGGACGGCGTTGAATCGATCCGCGAGGAAATCATCAGGTCGGACCTCGAAAACATCGACATTTACGAGGGAACGCGCAATCGCTCGATCACGCTCTCGGGATACGGCGATGCTACCTACGACGGCCGCTCGGCGACGATCAGCGGGAGCAATTACAAATACATCCTCGGCGGGTCGCTTGGCTTCCGCTTCCCGCAGGCGGACCCGTACTTGAATCCCGGCGACGCCCTGACCGTGACCGACACGGACGACTCCTTCACGATTGATCAGATCACCTACGCGATTTCGGCAAGGGGCGCGAAATTCATGGAAGTGCGCGAGGCATAGCATGGGCCTGGGCGAAATACAAAGCCACATCGCAGCGGGGCAGTACAACGTCAAGCTGACGTATGCCTACCGCTCGCGCATCCATGCCAGGCTTGATGCCTACACCGCGCAGATTGCAGCCCTCGACGCCAAGATAAACGACCCGGCGACACCTCCCGACCGCTTGCCGATTTTGAATATTCAGCGGGCGGCGATGCAAAAGAATTACGACTACTATAACAACGCCATGCCCGCCGACCCGACCGTTGAGGCGTGGTGCTGCGACCTGACCGAAGACCTGACCGACAAGGCCATCG
>CAYPMU010000024.1:0-10153 GCA_964411975.1 uncultured Gammaproteobacteria bacterium
CGCGGCCTTCCAACCGCCCGGTCAGCTCTGGTCATACCCATCTTGATGGGCTATCATCTCTCCAGAGACGAAAGGGACAAAAAGACGGTCGAGCATTGACAGGGATCGCCAAATCTGGTATCCTCAGGAACACGATTGAGGTTTAAGGTTGAGCTGATATTTGGCTTAACCGGGCGGAAATTCTTGGTCCTTTGTTTAGACACCTAAGAATTCCATATACCGAGATTCGTCAAAAAATTCAGCGTCAAGCTCCTGTTGTGGGCGTTCAAAGGGTTAATTGGCTTGAAAAAGTGCTTAACCTTTTTTCTTTTTTCTCTCAGGAGACCCGTTTTTTGGCTGTGGAGAGCGTTTTTTCATCCTGGCTGCACTATTTGTTACCGGGTCTACCGGTTCACTAAAAAGACCTTATCTACCCAAATCCTGGAGAACGGCCGGCTGGTCAATTTTTTCACGCGCCGCCACGCCATCAATGCCGCCATACTCATACTGACCTTTCTGGTCACGGCGACCAATATTCAGGCCAGTAACGGCTCGGTCAATGACGAGATCGGCGTCCAGAAGAGCATCATCGCCCGTTTCACCAGCGAATTCGATGACGAGCTGTTGATCGAGGAGGCCGACGAGGTGGTCGAGCCCGGCGAAGACGTTTCCTATCTTGAAGGCCAGGCTCTGAGCATCCAGGATTATTATGTGAGCACGAACAGCGCGCCGTCCGCGGACAGCGATGGCGAGGAGGAGTACGGCATCGACGACCTGGCCGAAGACACCGTGGTCCCGATATACGCCGTCCGGGCGCAGTCCGAGTCGGCCAGCCAGTTGGAGCACCCGCCGACCCGATCGGGCATCATCGAGTACGTGGTCAAGGACGGCGACACCGTCGATTCCATCGCCATGGCGTACGGCTTGCGGTCCCAGACGGTTATCGCGACCAACCAGCTCAGCGCCCGCGGCCTGATACGGCCGGGACAGACCCTGCGCATCCTGCCGATCGACGGCATCGTCTATAAGATCAAGAAAGGCGATAATCTTTCGAAGATCGCCCAGACTTATAAGAGCGAAGTCGCGAAGATCCTGGAGATCAATTCTTTGGCCGACGGCACGCTTTTGGAGACCGGTACCGAACTCATTTTGCCCGGCGGCAAGCTGCCGCCGCCCCCGGTCCAACCCAAACCGACCAGCGTGGCCAGCGTTTATGTCCCGCCGACGGCTTTCGAAGGTTTGGGCTCCGGTTCGCTGTTATGGCCGGTCGCCAGCCGCCGCATCACCCAGTACTTCACCAAGCGTCATTTCGGTTTGGACGTCGGCGCTCCGATGCGCACGCCGATCTTCGCCGCCACCGACGGCCAGGTCATCTACTCCGGATGGAACCGCGGCGGCTACGGCAACATGATCATCCTCGACCACGGCGGCGGCCTGTTCACGCGCTATGGCCATGCCACCAAACTCCTGGTCAACGCCGGGGATACGGTCAAGCAGGGGGACACCATCGCCCTGGTCGGTTCGACCGGCCGGTCGACCGGGCCGCATTTGCACTTCGAGGTGCTCAAAGGCGACATCTACCACCGGGTCAATCCTCTGGATTTCGTGAAATGAGACGCTCGCGGAGCAGCCGGGCCGACAGGCCCGGTTTTTGATTCCCGCCGACCGGGCGGGGCCGGCGTGAAGCCTCCCTTGACGAGGTCCGGGTTTTCCACTAAGTTACCACATCGTGGTTCATTGACAGCGGAAAGGAGACCCAAATGGCTGAAGCGGATAAGGTCACCCTTTTCAGGGAGTTCGATGAGTCCGGTTTCCGGATCAGGGTGCACGTCATCGACATCGGGACGGCGGCCTGTTTCGGGATCGAGGCGGTGGATCTGAAGAAGGACCTGTCGGTGCACGAAGAGGTTTGTCCGCCGATGAAGCACTACCCGCGCCTGTTCATCCACGAGGAAGACCTCCTCGACCTGGAGATCAAGACCGAGGAGATCCTGAGGCATCTGGTCTCGGAGCGGCAGCCGGCAACGGCCGGCCATCGCGGCGGCCGCGGCAAGGCGACTTCCCCATCGACCGCGCTCACGCGCCTGGGAGGCTGAAATGAGCGATGGACAGGACCGGCTCACCGCCTTTTTGAAGGAGAACGCCCGCCGGCCGGAACTGATACCGCCGGCCGTCGACCTGATCCAGCCGTTCTTCCGGACGATCACGGCGCCGCCTTACGGGCTGCTCCGCGGCTCCAACCAGCGGCGGCGGATGCTGTCCGACGCCCTGAGCGGCGTGCTCGGCTATCCGGTCGGGCGCATCGTCCCCGTTTCCATCGAACGCGCGTTCGGCGGCAACGGTCTGGCGGAGAGCGTCGCCGGCACGGGCGGCCTGGAAGCGCTGCTGCGGCGGCGTCTCAAGGACCGGCTGTGGCACAGCCTGGGCAACAAGCTCTGGGACACGCACGGCCGCCGTCTGTGGTCGGTCCTGGCCGACGACCGTCTGGGTCAGCGGCTGGTCCGGGAGATCCAGGACAGCCTGGGAGCCAACCGGCTGGACAGCGTCCTGTACGGTCTGCGCGACCTGGTCGGCGATTGCTTCGCCGACGGCCTGTTCTACTTCCTGGGAGCCTCGATGGCCGGGGAGGCGGAGATGGCCAGGCAACTGGCGCCGCTGACGCGCCTGCTGCCCGCGATCGTCCCGCTGGGCGAACGCGCCGGCCGTCCCGACATCTGGTATGCCCTGACGGCCTGAGCAGACTCGCTTTTCGGTCTCTAATATCTTAAAAACCTCTCCGTGTTTGCGGAGAGGTTTTTTATCTTTGACGGCGGTCATCATGACCTGGGACGCCGCAGTTTTTTGACGATATATACGACGATCAGCGCCAGCAGTCCGAAGGGCAGCAGGAGGCCGCCGCCGACGATGACTATCCAGATGAGGCTGATCAGGGTCTGCTGGGCCGCTTCCACCAGGGTCTGGGCCGCCTCTTTCACGGCCGCCAAAGGACGGAATTCCTTGGTCGGAAGACGGACCACCGGTTCTTCCTCCAGATTGGCGTTGATGGTGGAGTAGGAGGTGACGTTCTCCAGGTATTTCAGCCGGCCCTGGAGCGATTCGATGACGCCGCGGATCTGGCCGAGCCGCCCCTGGACGTTGAGGATGTCCTCGACGGTCTTGGCTTTGTCCAGCACGGCCAGATAGGTCCGTTCCTGGGCCTGGGCGTTGCGGAGCTGGGCCTCGAGATCGGTGAACTGCTCGGTGACGTCCTGGCCGGTCGAGGATTCGTTGCGCACCACTGTCGCCAGGGACTTGATCTCGGACATGGCGCCCTCGAAATCCTTGGAGGGAACGCGGACGGTGATCTGTCCGTAATGGGTGCCGTCAGAGCGCTCGGTCACCGAGGAGTTCTGGACGAAGCCGCCTTTTTGCCCGGCCAGCGCGGTGATCTTGGCGATGCTTTCGCCGACGTTGCCGACCACCAGCTGCAGATAGCCGTTCTTGATGATCTTCTGGTCGACCTCGGCGGCCGTCTGTCCGGCGGTCGGGTAATCCGGGCGCGGCGACGGAGGCATAACACTGCCGCTGTCGTAGGCGACCGCCCCGGCCGATTCTTCCATGGCGGCGTACTGGGGAGCGCTGTCGGCCACGCGCAGACTCAGGTTCATTTTTTTGACCGCCGACCCGGACGCGCCGGAGCGAGGCAGGTCGCTCAGGGTCAGGAAGACCGACAAAGCGACCACGGCCAGCGCCAAGATAATGGCTCCGACCATGATAAGGCGGCGGCGGGAGCGCGGCGGATTCGGATTATCCATATATTGCGGTTAGCGGCAATTAATACAGCCCGGTCAGGCTGTGCCGATACCCGTATTTTAGCACAGATCCGGGCTTATTTCGACATGGCTGCCGCCGGTCAGGGCTGGCCCCCGCCCCTCATGAGCGGCAGGATTGACAATCGGCCTCATTTGTGCTATATTTTATCGTCCGTTTCCGATAAGGAGGCGGTCCGGCGCCTGACGCCCAGGCTGCACATTCAAACGATCACACCAACGTTCCGAAATAAAGGAGGTTCGAGATGGAAGGCTTCAAGAAGCTCAAGAGCGGCGCCCTGGTCCCCAGCGCGGTGGTGAATGCGGTCATGTCCGACCTGACCCGGCTGTTCTGCACCGACCCCGTCACTCTCCGGTTCCTCATCGGCGCGGCCTTCACGCCCGCTCAGCCCATCGACGACGCGACCCGCGCCAAGCTGATGAAGGGCCGCTACCTCAACGCCGACGGCCTGGTCCAGGAGGACGCCCGCCAGGTGATCATCTCCTCGGTCACCGGTCCCGACGAGCTGGAGATCAGCAACCCCGTCGCGGGCTGATCCCGCGCCCCCCTCAAGTCCCGCAGCAACTTCGCTGCGGGACTTTTCTTTTTTAATAAATTAAATACCCGGGCAAGCGCTCGGGTATGAGGAAGTTGGCGGAGGCGGCGGGCCCGGTTATTGGCTTAGTCTGAGTCGACCAGACAGAAGTTAGCGACCAGGGCCCGCCGTCTCCATATTCAATTTAATTCATCGGCACCGGTTGTCAATAGACCGTCGGCCGTTCGCGGAAATGCAGCGCTTCGGCGGCATGCTCCTGGGTCACGGACGCGGCGCCGTCGAGGTCGGCCACGGTCCGGGCGATCTTGATGACCCGGGCGTAGGCGCGGGCCGACAGTTTCAGCCGTTCGGACGCGTCCCGCAGCAGTTTTTCGGTATCGCGGTCCAGCGGGCAAAAGGAATTCAGCATCTTCTGGCTCATTTCGGCGTTGGTGAATATCCCCGTTCCCCGGAAACGTTCGGTCTGGGCCTGGCGCGCCCGCACCACCCGCCGCCGGACCCCGGCCGATGATTCCGGGACCGGTCCCTCGAACAGCTCCCGGAATTTCATTTTCGGGACCTCGACGTGCAGGTCGATGCGGTCGAGCAGCGGGCCGGAGATCTTTTTGCGGTAGCGGATGACCTGGACCGGCTGGCAGGAGCAGATCGCGTCCGGGTCCGAGGCATAACCGCAGGGGCAGGGATTCTGCGCCGCCACCAGTATGAATTTGGCCGGGAAGCGCAGGCTGCCCTGGGCCCGGGAGACGGTGACGCTGCCGTCCTCGAGCGGCTGGCGCAGGTTCTCCAGGACGGCGCGCGAGAATTCCGGGAATTCGTCCAGGAACAGCACGCCGCGGTGGGCCAGGCTGACCTCGCCCGGCCGCGGCCAGCTGCCGCCGCCGATGAGGGCCGCGCCCGAAGCGGTGTGGTGCGGCGAACGGAAAGGACGCTCGGAGACCAGTCGGCCGTGTCCGGTCAGGCCGGCAACGCTGTAGATCTTGGTGACCTCGAGGGCCTCGGCCGGGGTCATCGGCGGCAGGATGCCCGGCAATGAGCGGGCCAGCAGCGTTTTGCCGGCGCCGGGCGGGCCCGAGAAGAGCAGGTTGTGGCCGCCGGCCGCGGCGATCTCCAGCGCCCGTTTGGCCTGGAGCTGGCCCTTGATGTAACAGAAATCGAAATCGGTCGGCGGCGGCGCTGCGGCGTCACCCGTCTGGACGGGAGCATACGGTTCGATGAGGGTTTCGCCCCGGAGATGCCTGACCAATTGGGGCAGATCGGCCACCGGAAAGACGAGCGGCGGCGCTTCGTCGGGGCGGTCATCGCACAGGCAGACCATAGCCGCTTCGGCCGCGTTGCCGGCCGGCAGGTAGATCTCCCGGAAACCCTGCTCGGCGGCCATGAGGGCGACGGGCAGGATGCCGCTGGCCGGCCGGACCGTCCCGTCGAGGGCCAGTTCGCCGATGAACAGCCGCCGGGACATGGCCGGATCGGCGCCGCTGCCGCTGCCGGCGGCGCAGATAGCCGCGGCGATGGGCAGGTCGTAGGCCGGACCTTCCTTTTTAATGTCGGCCGGCGCCAGGTTGACCGTCAGCCGGGTGCGCGGGAACGGCAGCCCGCTGTTCTTCAGGGCCGTCTTGACCCGTTCGCGAGCTTCCTGGACCGAAGCGTCGGGCAGGCCGACGATGACGAAATTAGGCAGGCCTTGGCCGATGTCGGCTTCGACCTCGATGGGCACGGCATCCAGGCCGATGACCGCGGCGGAGAATATTTTTGAGGCCATAAATAGAAAAACGCCGCTTTACGGCGCCATCGGATACGATTTAAATACGCGCTGATCGATATTTGCCGGCGGCGTTTGCGGTCCGCGATGGATCATAGACCGCGCCGTCTTACCAGCCGGCCAGAAATTACGCAAGTGCCGGCGGCGCCGGCGCCCATCTTGACAAAAAGGCTTTCGCGTGGTACAAAATACCCTTCTCCCGAGGGCGTCGGCCCTTCCAGCCAGCGGCTGAAAGGACTCCGCCCGGGGAGAAGACCAGTATGGTCACGGAGAGGTAGTCGACCTCCGCAGCTCAACCGGGGTCGAAATTTATCCGACCCATATGAGGCAGGCCCTTAGCCTACTCCTGTGCCTACTGGTGCTCTCGATGTTCTTTCCCACGCTGGGCGGCAGACTTGAGGCGGTCGCTCTGAACCTCCTCAACCTCGCCAACACGGTCATCACGACCGCGTCCTCCGGCACGGGGAGTCCGACTCTCTGATCTTGCAAAGCCCGACCACTTGGTCGGGCTTTTTCGTATCCAGAGACGACGCGCGGGCCAGGGTCGTTTTTCAAAAAGGGGACAGTCCCCAGTAATAAATAAGGCGGTTTTCAGATGTGTTCTGCAAAAAGGGGACAATCCCCTCTTTTGCGGTTCAGCGGCCGCCGAATCTCTTTCGTATATAGGATAAGATCTCCAGCGCGTGGCGTTGATTCCCCCGTCCTACCGGAAAATAACACGGCAAAACAGCGCGGTCTTTGCCGCCGATATCCGGGCAGCGGATCGGACGGTAAGTCCCGGATCGGACGGCTTCAAGACAGGCCTGCAGACGCAGGTCTTGGCCGGTCAGCGCCCGGAACGGCACCAGGCCGAAGGTGACGATATACCGAGGATCCACGACCGCGATCTCTCGCAGCAGCAGCGGCCGGTCTTCTTTGATGGCGCTTTGGTCCGGATTCTCCGGGTGAGGTTGGGTGCATTTAACGACGTTTGTGATGTAGACGCCGTTATCGGCCAGACTTTTTTCGATGTGCCGTTCGTCGGCGGTCTGCCAGCCTCTGGCGTAGATCCGGTCCACGACATCCCGGTCGATGAATCCGGCCTGGGCCAAGATCTTGAAGAAATGCCGGACGCCGATGAAGGGGAAGCGGCGTTTGCCGCCATAACCGGCGCGGCAGGAGATGTTCAGGTGGGTGGGGTTGATGAACAGGAACAAGAAGCGCGGCCGTCGGCACCGGCCGCCGCCGAGAATGTGCCGCAGCGGGTTGGCCTGACGTCGGCACCGGCCGCAAGCGTCGAATTCGCGGAATAGCTTCCTTAATTTCGGGGGGATCATATCTACGGATATTATCATGATGCCGGCATTCCCGGCAGCCCGTGTTGCACAGGCGGCGCGGCCGGACCGGATAAGAAAAGCCGCCGGAGAAGCGGCGGGAGTGGCGGCATCAGTGGAAAATGCCGGCCTGGTCGCGTTCGTCGCGGCGGCGCATGCGGGCGTGCCAGCGGCGGTAGCGCGGACCGAGGAAGATGACGGCCGGGGCCAGGAGAATGAACAAACAGGACAGGCGCAGGAGATGCCAAATGAACACGCCAGCGTCGCCGGCGGCCAGTCCCGCGGCGGCGGCCAGGAACAGCGACAGGATGAGCGAGAGTGCGTATTCCAGGGGGAAGAGTCCGAGGACCCAGCGGCTTTGGGCGTACCACCAGACCTTGTCCCGGCGGAAACCGGCGGCGCCGTAGGCCGGATTGAGAACGAACCAGAGGTAATCCCAGAGCGACACCCAGAAGGCGTAGATCGCCAGGACCTCCAGTTCGGCGGCGAGCGTCGGCGCCAGGCCAAGGAAGAATCCGGAATGCATGGCCAGAAGCGGCAGGAAGAACATGAAGAGGTGGTAGCCGGTGAGCGGCTTGCCGCGCATGACCAGGCCGTAGAGCCGCGCCCAGAAACCGGTCGTCCGGTACCAGGTCGGCAGCTTTTCGGCCCAGCCGTTACGGCCTTCGATCTCGACCTCGACCGCGGCGAAGACCAGAGCCAGGACGAACCAGAACAAGGCGTCGATCAACATCGGGGCCTCCAGGCCAGGTTATAAAGGGCGTCGCCTCACCTTAATTCGGCCGGGGAGGCAAGTCAAATCAGCGTGGAGGGATCATCAGAGCGCCGGCTCCGGCGGCGATTTGACATATTGTACGAACGTACAATAGAATGAAAAGGCTATGCGAAATCGCGTTCGCCGCCTGGAAAAGCTAAAAAAATTCTACTCTTCCAGGCGGCGGATGCCCAGTTTGGGCGAGCTGGCCGGCCTGTTCGGTTTCCGGTCCAAGAACGCCGCCAAATATCTGGCGGCGCGCTGGATCGGCGAGGGCGTCCTCGACAAGGACGCGGCCGGCCGGCTCCTGCCCGGCCGGCTTTTTCGATCACTCAAGGTGCTGGGAACGGTCGAGGCCGGATTCCCCTCGCCGGCCGAAGAGGAAATGGCCGATACTCTGTCCCTGGACGACTGGCTCATTGAGAATAAAGAGGCCAGTTTTCTGTTGCGCGTTTCCGGCGACTCGATGACCGAAGCCGGCATCATGCCCGGAGACACGGTCATCCTGGACCGCGGCCGCCAGGCCCGGAGCGGCGACATCGTCGTGGCCGAAGTGGACAAGCAATGGACGATCAAATATTTCGAGAAGCGCGGCGCCGCGGTCTGGCTGCGGCCGGCCAACCGCAAATACAAGCCGATAACGCCGCAGGAAGAGTTGCGGATCGCCGGCGTGGTGACCGCGGTCGTCAGGAAATACGAATAAATCACCCGAACCGCCGCAGACATGTCGTGGGAGCGGCCTTTGTTTTTATCATCCTGGCCCCGCGCCGCGTAAAGTCCGGCTTCGCCGGCCCGCGCGGCCAGGTTCAATTTTCGGCAAGCAATCGAATAAAGTGATGTCAGCCGACAGACCTCTCATACTCAGTTCTTGGCCCAGGGCCATCGTCCATATCGACGGCGACGCTTTTTTCGCGTCCTGCGAGCAGGCGCTCCATCCGGAGTGGCGCGGCCGCCCGGTGGTCACGGGCAAGGAACGCAACATCGTCGCCGCGGCCAGCTACGAGGCCAAGGCCCGCGGCGTCGCCCGCGGCGTGCCGCTGTGGAAGGTCCGGGAGATCTGTCCCGACGCCGTCATCGTCCCTTCCGACTACGAGACCTACAGCCTGTTCTCCAAGCGGATGTTCGTCGTCATGCGGCGGTTCACTTCGCTCGTCGAGGAATATTCCATCGACGAGGGGTTCGCCGACATCACCGGATTGCGCCGGCCGCTGCGCGGCTCCTACGAGGACATCGCCCGGATGATGAAAGAGGCGATCGAGACCGACCTGGGCATCACCGTTTCCGTCGGCCTGAGCCTGTCCAAGGTACTGGCCAAGGTCGGCTCCAAATGGCGCAAACCGTCCGGCCTGACGGCCATCTCCGGCCGGCGCATCCACGAATTCCTCAAGGACCTGCCGGTCGGCAAGGTCTGGGGCATCGGTCCGGCCACGGAGGCTTATTGCCGCCAGTTCGGCATAGCCACGGCCGGGGACTTCGCCGCCAAAAGCGAAGAGTTCATCGCCGCCGAGTTCACCAAGCCGCACCAGGAGATCTGGCGGGAGTTAAACGGCGATTCGGTCTATCCGGTGGAGACGGCCGAGAGATCGGCCTACGCCTCGATCAGCAAGACCAAGACCTTCACGCCGCCGTCGACCGATCGGTCCTTCGTTTATTCCCAGCTGCTGAAAAACCTGGAGAACGCCTGCATTAAGGCCCGGCGCCACGGCCTGGCGGCCGGACGGCTGGCCATCTATCTTTGTTCCCAGGATTTCCGAACCTCCGGTCTGGAAGCCAAACTCAACCGGCCGACTGCTTTTCCGCTGGATCTGGCTGACATCGTCAGCGGCTTGTTCGAAGGCGTTTTTCGGGCCGGCACCCCCTACCGCTCTACCGGAGTCATCTTGGCCGATCTGATACCGGCCGGCAACGGACAAATGAACCTGTTCGAGCCGGCCCTGCGTACAGAAAAAATGACCCGGTTGTACCGGGCCGTCGATGAATTAGCCGCCAAACTGGGCAAGCAC
>CAYPMU010000025.1:0-7498 GCA_964411975.1 uncultured Gammaproteobacteria bacterium
AGGCCGGACTTGGCCCGGGGCTCGTTGCGGAACTTGTCCTGGATCTGGTAAACGGCGACCGGCAGGTCCTTGTAGGAACGGACGAACTTCTGGACCAGCGGCGTGACGATCTCCTCGTGGGTCCAGCCCAGGCCCAGGTCCTTGTCGCCGCGGCCCTTGAACTGGAACATCACATCGGGACCGGGGTCGGTCCAGCGGCCGGTGGTCTCCCAGGGTTCGCGGGGCAGCAGATGCGGCATCAGGACCTCCTGGCCGCCGATGGCGTTCATCTCCTCGCGGACGATCTTCTTGACCTTCTCGAAGACGCGCAGGCCGAGCGGCAGGTAGGTGTAAACGCCGGCCATCAGTTGGTCGACGAAACCGGCCTGGACCAGCAGGCGGGCGTTGACCGAGTCGGCGTCGTGCGGGGCGGTTTTGCGAGTTTTACCGAAAAGTTTGGAATACAGCATAGTGAGGACAGCGTACTAAAAAGCGGCCGTTATGTCGAGTCCGGACCGTGTGATATAATCTGAAAGACGCTTAAATACGCTTTCAACGGATATCTATGTGGTTTTGCCGAAAGGACAGCGATAAGAATAACATCCCGGCGCCGACGGTCGCCGCCATCGCCATTTCCGTGATCAGCCTGGCTTTGGCCGCGGGCGTGATCCGCTGGTCGTGGATCATCGTCGACGAGCAGGTCAGGCTGCGCCGGGAATTCATGGAGCTCAAGGGCAGCCAGGAGCAGCTCAATACCCAGTTCGAGTTCTGGAACCGGCAGCTGCAGCAGGAAAGGCAGGAGATCCGGGAGCTGAAGGGACAATAAAATCCCATTGGACAAGACGAACAACGCACATTAAAAGCCGCCCCGCAGTGCTACAGGGCGGCTTTGCCGCTTTTCCCTAAAAAGGGGACTGTCCCCTTTTTAGGGAAAGTGGGGGATTTTGGCCTTAACCGACGCGTGAATTTTCTTAACCGTTAAGATCGGCCTAGCGTTTGACGCGGATGATAGCGTCCCGGTCGGGATGGCAGGCGCCGATCTCGATGCGGTCGCCGTTGCTGCGGTTGATGTAGTAGCCGGTGTTGTTGTCGTCGATGGGCAGGTCGCCGAGGGTCGGCGTCGGGTCGCCGCCGGCGTTCTGGACGACCGGGTCGAGCGGCAGTTCGGCGATGTATTCGGGATCGATGCCGTTGGCCGGCGTGGTGCCGTCATGGAGCTGAACGACGCAGTCGAGGGCGCCGACCGTGGGGATGGTATAGGTCAGGCCGTTGGCCACGGCGCCGGGGCAGGACGGAGCGGCCGGCTGGCTGGTGCAGTTGACGCCGCCGGTCTCCCGGACGATGACCTGGGCCGTGGTGAAGTTGCCGTCGATCGGCGCCGCGGTCGAACCGTCGACCAGATCGCGCGTATCCACCTGCTTGTTGAGGATGGCGTTGAGGAGGGCGTTGACCTCGGACCAGCGCTGGGAGTTGCGGGCGTCCTGGATGCGACGGACCGGGTCGACCGCTACCAGAATAGCGGCAGCCAGAAAGCCGATGATGCCGATGACGATGAGTAATTCGATGAGGGTGAATCCCCGCTGTTCCTGCTGCATAATAGGCTTGGCTTACGTTTATGGCTGGAGCCATTAAGCTCACGTTAGCTTCATATATAGTACCACGCACTGGCGGCGGTTCCAAGACTTGCTGCCAAAATATATTCAAAAACCCCGCCGATAGGCGGGGTTTTCTGGTACTTAAATTTAACGTTTAACCTTAATTGAAGCCGTGGAGTCCGGATCCGGGTAACAAGACCCGATCTCGATGCGGTTCTTAGTTGTGACCTGGATGTAGTATCCGGTGTTATTGTCGCCGATAGCCGGACCCGTGACTGGGGTGGTTGAGGTCGGATCCAACGGCACCTCAGCAATATATTCAGGAGCTATATTCTCTTTCGCCACCGCCGCGCCGGCCAACTGTGCGACACAATCGACGCCAACGTTAGAAAAAATCAATCCAGCCGTCGTCGCTGCCGGGCAGAGCGGCTTGGTGCCAGCAGCGGCGCAAGCAGCGGCCGGTGGCGCCACCCGGACGATGACTTGAGCATCAGTGTCAGAAGGGATGATGTCAGCCTCAAGCGCCCCCTGAGCGCCGTCATAAAGTTGCCGGTCGTCCACCTGCTTAGTTAGGATAGCGTTCAGCATGGCGTTGACCTCGGACCAACGCTTGGCGTTGCGGGCGTCCTGCACGCGCTTGACCGGGTCGACGGCGACCAGGATGGCCGCGGCCAGGAAGCCGATGATGCCGATGATGATGAGTAACTCGATGAGAGTGAAACCCTGATTGCCGCGTTTATTCATATTGTTTGATCGGCAAGACATTAATTCACAAGTTAGGTTATCTCTTGACGCTAATTACGGCACCGGGATCAGGATCACAGGCGCCGATCTCGATCCGTTTGGATGTGTATTTCTGCAAATAATACTTGGAATTCGTTGTCAAGCCACCGTCAGGGTCAAGCGGGACTGCGGCCAGGTAATTAGGAACCAAAGGATTGGTGCCGCCGGTTGCGCCCAAATTGACGTAACAACCGGCCGCGGTAGCCGTACTGAAGGCTTTAGCTGGACACACCGTGGCCGGGACTAGGCCGGTACACGCAGTATTGCCGGCGGTATCGGCAGGAATATCAATAATCAACTGTCCCAAGGTATCGCTTTCAACGACCGGGTAGTTTGGTGACCCGACAAAATAATCCTTATCGTCCACCTGCTTCTGCAAAATGGCGTTAAGTATGGCATTGACCTCAGATACACGCTTAGCATTCCGTGCATCACCCAAACGCTTGACCGGGTCGACGGCGACTAGGATGGCGGCGGCCAGGAAGCCGATGATGCCGATAATTATCAACAGTTCGATCAGGGTGAAACCCTTCTTATTTAAGCTTCCGGTCGGCATCATATTTGAGTTCGAACTCAGCCTATATTAGGTTGTTTAACTATAGCAGGGTTCCGCCCAAAGTAAAATAGCCGGTGCTCGGACCTCGCCCTTCACCTCTTCTTTACATTTTCTTTACCGGCGCCTCGACCCGGATCTCGGCCAGGTCGGTCTCGGTGTCATAGGCCTCGACCGTGTACTGGACGTCGCCGATCTCGTAGTCGGCCGGGTCCAGGCCCGCGGGCAGGGTCTCCTGCAGCCGCGCGCCCAGCAGCGCTTCGACCTCCAGCTGGGGCACCAGCAGCACCCGGAAACGGACCGACAGTTTCATGTTGAAGGTGTCGCCGGCCGTTCCGACCGCCGGAGCCTTGACCGAGAGTTCCTGCGACGTGATCAGCTCAGGCAGGACCGCTTCGTTGGCGTTGGCCATGGCCTTGAGGTCGGCCAGGGATTCGGTCCGGAGCTTGTCGAGCAGCGCGTTCTTGGCCGCGGTCAGGTCGGATTCAGCGACGCCCTTGGCCGTGCTGCCGCCGCCGGTCATCGGCGCGGAGCTCTCGGCGTAGATCTGCTGCTGCAGGTCCTGGGGCAGGCCGGGGATGGTGAAGACGGTCGGGCCGATGTCGCCGGACGGGCCCGGCTTGTCGGCATAGACCACGGCCTCGACCGAACCGTTGGCCGGGATGTTGGTCGCGGACTTCAGGCGGAAAAGCACGCCCTCCTTGGAGAGGCAGCGGGTGGTGGCCACGAAAGTGTAGGACTCCGCGGTCTTATTGATGATGGTCAGCTTGCCGCCGGCCACGCCCGAGGCTTTGGCCGTCGCCGTCCCGGTGGCGGAAAAATCCCCCGAGGCCGTGACGTCGGTCTCGACGACGCGCGAGACCACGGACGGCGTGGTGCCGCCGGGCCGCTTTTCCGGGCCGACCAGTATCACCTGGCTGACCGTCGGCGCGGCGACCGGCGCGGCCGGGGCGTTGACCGCTTCCGGTCCGGCATCGACCGCTCCCCGCAGTCCGTCGGCGCCTTTTTGGAAAATACTCGTGGCCGAGGATAACAGCGACGCGCCGGTCAGGCCGGTCTTCTTGCCGAACATGTAGACGCCGCCGGCTGCGGCAGCGATCAGGATCAGCACCAGCAGCACCCAGACGGCCAGACGCGGCCGCTTGCCGGGCGCGCCGTCATCGGCATCGTCGACTTCGTCCGGCGGCGTGGTCTTGTTGCCGGCGATGATGGAATCCACCCACAGCACCCGGCTCCCCCGCTGGGTCACCGGCGGCATGCCGTCGAGTTTGTTCTCTTCCTTGGGTTCCTCCGCCGCCCCGGAGCCGGGGGTCTCGTACTGGGTGGAATCAAGCAGCGAACTCACGGTGTGGGCGAGCGGCGGCTCGTCGGCGGCCGGGTCTTCCGGTTCCGGTTCGGCGGCCGGTTCGGCGGCCGGCGGCGGCTCCGCCGCGGCAGGTTCGCGGATCTTCGGTTCCTCGGGCGGCGCCTCGGCGGCCGGCGCGGCCGCGATCTCTTCCGGCGCCTCGGCCGGGGCGGTCTTGGCGGCCGACTTCTTCGCTTCGGCCTTCTCCTTAGGATGTTTGGTCGTTTTGCGTCTGACCATAGAAATGAGTTTTAAGCCCGCTTGACGCGCCAGGCCGAAAAGAGCGGCGGCGCCGCGGCCGCTTTCCGGCCCCAGAGGCCGGAGGTCCAGACCCGGGGCCGGGCGGAAGCCGCCCGCGCGCAGAGCCAGACCGATGGCGGTCGCGTATAAAATGGCGTTAGTTTTTAAATCCTCGTTTTTGGGCGAAATGTCGACGGCTATGTCGCGCAGCGGCTGGCCGCCGGACACGGCGAGCCCGGAAAGGTTCGACTCGACGTAACTGACGATCTCCGGGGTCAGGCTGGAGCCGCCGGCCAGGACCACCCGTCCGATCCGCCGCCCGGTCTGCCGGGCGTAAAAATCGACGGTCTTGGCCATCTCGCCGATCAGTTCGAGCATCGGCTCCTGGAGTATCAGCAGGACGCGCCCGGTCTCGGCGGCCGGATCGAATCCGGCCTTGCGCTTGAGGTTCTCGGCCTTCTCCAGCGGCACGTTCAGCTTGACCTCGATGGCCGCGGTCAGCTTATTGCCGGCCGAAGCGATGTTGGAACTGAAGACGACGCTGCCGCGGTCGTGGACCGCCAACAGCGAGGTCGCGGCCCCGATATCGGCCACGAGCACCGGCTCCTTCTCCCCGGCGCCGATGACGGCGCGCGACAAGGCCAGGGACTCCGGTTCCAGGAAAAGCGGCTCGAGACCGGCCCGCTGCAGGACGTCGCGATAGGCCTGGACCGCCGGGGCTTCGGCCACGGCGTAGTAAAGGTCCTGGGCATCCTTGGATCGTGACAGCACGGCGAAGGCGCTGGCCACGTCATTCAGCGGCAGGGGAAAAACGTCGGCCGCCGACATGGCCGCGGCTTTGGCGGCCAGGTCCAGCCCCAAATTGGCCGGCAGGCGGAAGACCTTGGAGTAGACCAGGTTCTCGGACAGGGAGACCCCCAGGGCGATCCGGGCGCGCCGCTCACCGAGCGTCTTATGAAAAAAAACTTTTAGCAGGGCGGCCAGCTTGTCCGGTTGCTGGATGACGCCGCGCCTGACCAGGCCGGCCGGCAGTTCAATGCGGCTTGCGGCCTCGATCTTCAGGCGTCCTTTCGTCTGTGAAAGAGCGACCAGTTCGGCCGAATAGTCGGAGATGTCCAGTCCGCAAGCTAAAGGCTTCATAAAGCTAATAATCGTCCGGCCTGAGCTCAACGCCGCCATGGACCCGGCCTACCGATATGATAGCACATCCGGGCTGAGCCTAAAAAGGGCTGAAAAACCGGGCACGAAGGTTCGCGCTCGCGCCTTCGCGGCCGCGCTATTCAAAAAAAGACGGACGCCGCTCACGCGTCCGGCGCTTCTCAGGATGACTTTCAGGGATTGGCTTCCGTCCAGACATCGACGCTCCAGGCCTTGGCGTTGCCGGCGGTATTCTGCTTGCGGACGGCGGAAACGGTGACGGCCTGCGTCACATCGCCGTCAGAGGCCGAAGCGACCACGGTCCGCGAATCGCCGGAGCCGCTGACGGTCACCGTGCAGTTCAAGGGACCGACGGTAACGGCGCCGCCGGCGTACAATTCGTCCTTCTTTAAACGATGGAGGGCCTCGTCGACACAGGCGTCGACGGCCTGACGCGCGGCGTGGGCGCGGTCGATCTGGCCGGCGATGATCAGTTGCGTCTGGCCGATGAAAGCCGCGGCGACGCCCAGAGCCAGTATCAGGGCGCCGATGAGAATGACGGTGACGAGGCCGATGAAACCCCGGGCCGGCGGCGTACGGCGGCTGGCTTTATTATGGTCGGCGGCGAAGCTGGTCATGGCGGGGACGGACATAACTCAATTGGCGAAACCGTCGGCCCTCTTGATCTGGGCCGTGGTTTCGACGACCGACGCGGCGGCGTAAATATCCAGGTCGGTCAGGTAATTCGTCTGCAGGCGGACGCGGACCAGCTTGGACCTGCCGTCGGCCGTCGAAAGATCATCGACGATGAATTCGCTGACATCCACCTTGGACGAGGTGAGCGGCAGCGCCGGGCCGGCCCCTTGTTGGACCAGCAGCCGGCCAGCGTCCACATAAAAGACCGTCGGACTCTTCGTGACGTCGGCCAGGGTCAGCGACAGGCGCCCGGGGTGGGAGCCGAAAGAGGAATCGCCGGTATTGACGGCCTGCGCCTGACGGACCTCGGCGATGACGCGGGATATGGCCAGCTGGGCGTTGCGCTCGGTCTCCTGATACGCCGCGGCCCGAGCCCGTCCGGCCACGAATTCGTAAGAAAAGGCGGTCGCGGACACGAGCACGATGCCGATGACGGCCAGATAAACAAGCATCTCGAGCAGGGTCGACCCCCGGCCGCTGGCCGCTGATTGTCGGCGGGAATACGTCATTGCCGGTAGGTTATGGTGATATCCTCGAGCGCCGGGCTGACGGCGGTGTCCCCGGTCGTCAGCTGCAGGCGATACTGCAGATAACGCGCCGGCGGCGGCAGGATCGCCGATCCGGTCGTAACGGAGATCTCCGGCGACCATTCCGACCAGCCGGCATCGGGGATCAGGGTGCCGCCGGAACGCAACGCCACCGTCAGCGCGGTCGATAACGGCTTGGAGGCGGAAAAAAAGACGGCGTCCCAGGTGGCGGCCGCGCCGCCGGTATCCAGGACGTTCGAGAGGAAAACGCCGTAAGCGGCGTAGACCGGCGGATCCTTCAGCAAGGAACCGTTGCGGCCGCAGATCCAGCCGCTGGTCGGGGCTTCCACGGTCAGGCCGTAAAGATTGCGGGTGGTCGGCGAAATGAACGACGTCCAGGCCGTACCGTCCCACTGGATGATCGTGCCGGAGTCGCCGACCGCCCAAGCTTCGGCCGTCGAACGGGATTCGACGGCATTCAGGCGGACGACCGCCGGCGAGGACGCCGTCGTCCAGGAGGTCCCGTCCCAGCGCAGGATGACCCCGCCGTCGCCGACCGCCCAGCCGTGATCGGCCGCGATCAGATGGACCGAATTCAGCTGTGTCGCCACCGGCGAGGACGCCGTCGTCCAGGAGGCGCCGT
>CAYPMU010000025.1:7508-10042 GCA_964411975.1 uncultured Gammaproteobacteria bacterium
CGCAGGATGACCCCGCCGTCGCCGACCGCGAAACCCGTCGAAGCGTCGAACAGGTGGACGCCGCGCAGCGTCGCCACCACCGGAGAAGAAATGATGTTCCAGGAAGTCCCGTTCCAGTGCAGGATGGTCCCGTAACTGCCGACCGCGGCCCCGAAAGAGCCGCTGACCATGTGCAGCGAGAACAGGTCGTCGGTCGTCGGCGACAACTGAGAGAGCCAGACGGTCCCGTCCCAGCGCAGGAGGTTGCCCTGGCTGCCGACCGCGTGCGCGTCCGCGGCGGTCACGGCATCGACGTCGTTCAGGGCGACGCTCGCCGGCGAACTCGCCTTGGACCATTCGGTCCCGTCGTAATGAATGATCTGCCCGGCGCGGCCGACCGACCAGACGTCGCCGATCGCCGTGCCGTCGACGCCGAACAGGTCCTGGCCGGTCACGGCCCCGTACATCAGCCGCACGTCCCGGACAGTGGGCGAGAAGGCGGGGTCGCTGGTGGTGAAGGTCAGCCGATACTGCAGATACCGGCCGGCGGGGGAAGCGATGTTCGTGCCGCCCGGATCGGTGTACTCCGGACTCCAGGCGGACCAGGAAGCGTCGGGTGCCGGCGTCGGGCCGGTCCGGGTGGCGACCGTCAGGCCGGTGAACATCGGCTGGAGCGAGTCCCAGCTGGCGGTATTCCACATCGTGTCCGCCAGGCCGCTGTCGACGGCCGGGCTCTCGTAAAAGGCCGGCGACGTGTAGGAGGAGGCGTAATCATAGGAAGCGCCGCCTTCGCCCACCGAAGAGATGTCGTCCGTGGCGAACATGAACACCCCCTGGACCACGGGGTTGGCCTGATTGTTGAACACATATTGCGACCAGGACACGCCGTCCCAGTGGATGAAGGTCTGCTCGACGCCGACGGCCCAGCAGTCTACGGCGTTCAGACAGGAGACATCCAGCAGTTCGTTCGGCGTATTGCTCACGACCTGCGTCCAGGCGGTCCCGTTCCAATGCAAGGTCAGTCCGCCGGACCCGACGACGACCCCGAAGTTGGCATCGACCATGCTGATGCCGTTCAGGGCGGCGGTGGTCGGCGAGACGTAGAGGCTCCAGGCGGTCCCGTCCCAGCGCAAGATGGTCCCGTTGGTGCCGACCGCCCAACCGTCAGAACCCGAGACCATGCCCAGGTTGGTCAGGGTTTTCGTGGTCGGACTCGGCAAAAGCGACCAGGTCGCACCGGAGAGCCGCATCAGCGTCCCGCTCGAACCGGCCACGAAAGCCGAGGTCGTCGACAGAACGTCGATGGCGTTCAGCGTTCTCGCGGTCAACGGCGCGGACGTCGACCAAGCCATGCCATCCCAGCGGATGATCCGGCCGCCGTAGCCTACGGCCCAGACGTTGCTCGCGTCGGCGAAATCGACCCCCATCAAGCTGTCGGTCGTCGGCGAAGGCGTCCAGTTGGTCCAACTTATGCCGTCAAAATGGGACAGGGCCCCGCCCGCACCTACGGCCCAGCCGTCGGTGGCCGTCGTCTTGACGACATCGTAGAAGGCGACGCCTGCCACCTCGTTAAAAGAAACGGAAACGCTATCCAGTTGCGGCGCGACGAGCTGATCGGACGTGGTCAAAGTAGCCCGATACTGGATGTAGCGCGAATTCGGCGAGGGCAGGGCCACTGAACCCGTCGGGTCGGTGAATTCGCCGCTCCAGGCCGTCCAGGAGCCGTCGGGCACGGGCGTGTCGCCGGTCCGGACCGCGAGCGTCATGTCGGTATTGAGCTCCAGCCGTTCATTCCAATATATGTGGCCCCAATCGACGGAAACCGAAGCATCCAGGACCGCGGAGACATAGGTCCCCGAGGGCCGGTAGTGGCTGCCGTAATGCCAGACGGTCCCGCCGTTGCCGACGGCGTAAGCTTCTTCGACCGACAGGGCCGTCACGGCGTTCATCTGGATGGCGCTGGGCGAGGACGCGCTGGACCAGGCCGTGCCGTTCCAGCGCAGCAAGGTCCCGCTCGCGCCTATGGCCCAACCGAGGGTCGAGGAGAGCATGTAGATGCCGTTCAGGCCGTTGCCCGTGGGCGACGAAGCGTAAAGCGACCAGGCCGTGCCGTCCCATTGGATGATCTCTCCCTGAATACCGACGGCGAAGCAGCTGTAAGCCGCGCCGCAAGATACGCCCAGCAGCGACTTTTTGGTCGGGGAAGCGGCCGCGCTCCAGGCGGAACCGTCCCAGCGCCGGATGGAGCCGTTCGAGGCCACGGCCCAGCCGTCGGTCGCTGAATTCATCCAGACCGCCATCCAAGTCTGGTTGCCGGTGTCCGTGAATTGGCTCCAGACGGTCCCGTTCCAGCGGAAGAACTTGCCGCTGTTGCCCACGGCCCAGCCGTCGGTCGAAGAAAGCATGTGCAGGCCGTTCATGGTCGTCCCGATCGACGGCAGGCTGGCCCAGGCGGTCCCGTTCCAGCGGACGGCGGCGCCGTTAAAACCGACGGCGTAACCGTCCGTTCCCGAGACCATGTCAACGGCGTTCAGCTGGCTGCCGGTCGGCGAAGC